>JBIIOB010000466.1:0-4178 GCA_044337125.1 Bacteroidia bacterium | reverse complement strand
CTGTTTCAATGTTTTGATAACGCCAATTTCGCTCAATACGCCTTCATCCACATTGCCATGCTTTAGGTTGGCCCATTTATACTGACTGCCAAAGGATAGATAAACGGTCTGTTTTAATGAATCAGTAATTGTGCTATCGTATTCAGCTGCTAAATAGGCGTTATCAAAACATTGAAACAGCACTTTTTGAAGTTCTTTGGTTCGTTCCGACTCTCTTGTAAAACTTTTTTTGTAGGTTATTTTTTTTAGCAAATCGGCATCCTTCTGCGAACGAATGTCGAGGGTATACGATTGAGCAGCACCAATTAGGTGAAGTAGGAGCAAAAACAGAATTGCATAAAATTTCAATCGCATACTATAAAGGTAAGTATAAAGAGAAAAACTCCGACAGGGATTTTTTATTGCAAAAAAAGAGGGATAAACAATATGTTTATCCCTCTGATTTTCTTTTCAGAAAAAACGTATTGACTACGCTTCTTCTTCCATTGCTTCGCGTTTAGAAGCCATTAATTTATCGTACTCTTCTTGAGAACCAACAATCATTTTGTCGTAAGCTCTTAGTCCAGTACCTGCAGGAATTAAATGTCCAACAATTACGTTTTCTTTCAATCCTGATAAGTCATCAATTTTACCGCTAACTGCAGCTTCGTTCAATACTTTTGTAGTTTCTTGGAACGATGCAGCACTCATAAAGCTGTTAGTTTGTAATGATGCACGAGTGATACCTTGCAATATATGTGTAGATGTAGCAGGAACTGCTTCACGCGCTTCAATTAACTTCATATCTCTACGTTTCAACGATGAGTTTTCATCACGTAATTTACGTGCACTGATAATTTGTCCTGCTTTGTATAAGTTAGAATCACCTGGATCTAAGATTACAACTTTAGCATATAAATTATCGTTTTCTAACATAAACGTTGATTTGTTAATCAATTGTTTTTCTAAGAAAACTGTGTCGCCAGATTCTAAGATTTCCACCTTACGCATCATTTGACGAACGATTACTTCAAAATGTTTATCATTGATTTTCACACCTTGTAAACGGTAAACCTCTTGTACCTCATTTACTAAATACTCTTGTACAGCAGTTGGACCTTTGATAGCAAGGATATCACTTGGAGTGATAGCACCATCAGACAATGGCTCACCAGCTTTAATAAAGTCGTTCTCTTGAACTAAGATATGTTTAGACAATGGAACTAAGTAAGTACGTTTATCACCAGTACGAGATTCAACATGTACCTCACGGTTACCACGTTTAATTTTACCAAATGAAACAACACCATCTACTTCAGATACAACAGCTGGATTACTTGGATTACGTGCTTCGAATAATTCGGTAACACGTGGTAAACCACCCGTGATATCTCCTGTTTTACCAGTAGCACGAGGAATCTTAACAAGGATTTGACCTGCTTCAATTTTTGCATTATCATTCACAATTACGTGAGCTCCAACTGGAATGTTGTACGTACGTAATACTTCTTTATTTGCAGCAATTTTGATTGCAGGGTTTTTGCTCTTATCGCGACTTTCAACAATAACTTTTTCTTTAAAGCCTGTTTGTTCATCGGATTCTTCACGGTAAGTAACACCTTCTTCGATATTATCGAATTCGATTTTACCAGCGAATTCAGAAACGATAACCGCGTTATATGGATCCCAATCACAAATTAAATCACCTTTTTTGATTTTTGCATTTGGTTTCACATAAATTTGAGAACCGTAAGGAACGTTACCAGTTGTTAAAACAATTTTTGTGTTTGCATCAATGATTCGCATTTCTGCAGAACGACCGATTACAACATCAACTGTTTCACCATCAGGATTTTTACGTTTTACTGTTTTCAATTCATCAATTTCGATGATACCATCGTATCTTGACTCTAATTTAGAAGCTGCTGCGATGTTAGAAGCTGTACCTCCAACGTGGAATGTACGAAGTGTTAACTGTGTACCTGGCTCACCAATTGACTGAGCTGCAATTACACCAACTGCTTCACCACGTTGAACCATTCTACCTGTTGCAAGGTTACGTCCGTAACACTTACCACAAACTCCATTTTTACTTTCGCAAGTTAATACCGAACGAATTTCTACTGACTCGATTGGAGACTCAGAAATTATTTTAGCATACTCTTCAGTAACTTCTTCACCAGCACCGATGATTAAATCACCAGTTAATGGGTTATATACATTGTGAACAGTAGTACGTCCTAAAATACGGTCGTACAATGATTCAACAACTTCATCATTTTTCTTCAATGCAGTTGCAACAAGACCACGTAATGTTCCACAATCTTCGATTGTAATAATTACATCCTGAGCAACGTCAACTAACCTACGAGTTAAGTAACCAGCATCCGCTGTTTTTAACGCTGTATCGGCAAGACCTTTACGAGCACCATGGGTTGAAATGAAATACTCCAAGATCGATAATCCCTCTTTAAAGTTAGAGATAATCGGGTTCTCGATAATTTCTCCACCACCTGCACCTTTTTGCGGTTTCGCCATCAATCCACGCATACCACCTAACTGACGAATTTGTTCTTTAGAACCACGAGCTCCAGAATCCAACATCATGTAAACAGGGTTGAATCCTTGACGATCGTTCGTCAATGTATTTAATACTTTCGCAGTGATACGAGAGTTTGTATGTGTCCAGATATCGATGATTTGGTTGTAACGCTCATTGTTTGTAATGAAACCCATGTTGTAGTTAGATACAACTTCGTCTACTTGAACATTTGCATCAGCAATCATTTTATCTTTATCCTCAGGAACGATAACGTCACCCAAGTTAAATGATAAACCACCACGGAATGCGCTCATGTAACCTAATGTTTTCATGTCATCAAGGAACTTAGCAGTTTTTGCCATACCAGTTTCCTTAACAATTACTCCGATGATATCACGTAACGATTTTTTCGTTAATAATTCATTGATATAACCTACTTCTTTAGGAACAACTTGATTAAACAAGATACGTCCTACAGTAGTTTCAATTAATTTATTTACTGTTTTATCTCCTTCTTTTACTTGTAAACGAACTTTTACAAATGCATGTAAGTCAACTCGTTTCTCATTGTAAGCAATGATTGTTTCTTCTGGAGAATAAAAAGTTAAGCCTTCACCTTTAACGATTTCGTCTTTTGTTGTTTTCTTCCCTTTGGTCATGTAATACAGACCAAGCACCATGTCTTGAGAAGGAACCGTTACCGGTGCACCATTCGCAGGATTCAAGATGTTATGAGAAGCAAGCATTAACAATTGAGCTTCAAGAATTGCAGCATGTCCCAATGGAACGTGAACCGCCATTTGATCCCCATCGAAATCGGCATTAAATGCTGTACACGTTAATGGATGTAACTGAATCGCTTTTCCTTCAATTAATTTTGGTTGGAAAGCTTGGATACCCAATCTGTGCAATGTCGGAGCGCGATTCAAAAGAACTGGATGTCCTTTCAATACGTTCTCTAAAATATCCCAAACGATTGGTTCTTTTTTGTCAACTATTTTCTTAGCAGATTTAACAGTTTTAACAACACCACGCTCAATCATTTTACGAATGATAAATGGTTTGAATAATTCTGCTGCCATATCTTTTGGCAATCCGCACTCATGCAATTTCAATTCAGGTCCAACGACAATTACCGAACGAGCAGAATAATCGACACGTTTACCTAATAAGTTTTGACGGAAACGACCTTGTTTACCTTTTAATGAATCAGACAATGATTTTAATGCACGGTTTGATTCAGTTTTAACTGCGTTTGATTTACGAGAGTTATCGAATAATGAATCAACAGACTCTTGCAACATACGCTTTTCGTTACGTAAGATAACTTCAGGAGCTTTGATTTCGATTAATCGTTTCAAACGGTTGTTACGGATAATAACACGTCTATATAAATCATTTAAATCAGATGATTTATATAGACGTGTTATTATCCGTAACAACCGTTTGAAACGATTAATAACACGTCTATATAAATCATTTAAATCAGATGTAGCAAAACGACCACCATCCAATGGAACCAATGGACGTAATTCTGGTGGAATTACAGGAACGATTTTAACAACCATCCACTCTGGTTTGTTTTCTACATGTTGGTTTGCCATACGGAAACTTTCAACAACTTGTAAGCGTTTTAATGCTTCGTTTTTACGTTGTT
>JBIIOB010000246.1:0-4187 GCA_044337125.1 Bacteroidia bacterium | reverse complement strand
GTATTAGTTTTGGGTTTCATCTTTTAAAAGAGGGCAAGTTAGATGCTTTTGCAAGTAACGGAAATACAGGCGCAATGCTTGTTGGATCGATGTTTACTGTAAAAGCAATACCTGGCGTTATTCGCCCTTGTATTACTTCCGTGATGCCGAAACCCAATGGTGGTGTAGGTTTAATCCTTGATGTAGGAACTAATGCTGATTGTAAACCTGATGTATTGTATCAGTTTGCTGTACTTGGTTCATTATATGCCGAGCATGTATACAACATTAAAAATCCTAAAGTTGGTTTATTAAATATTGGAGAAGAACCTGAAAAAGGTAATCTTGTAACACAAGCTGCACACTTATTAATGAAAGATAGTAAAGATTTTAATTTCATTGGTAATGTGGAGGGGCGTGACTTATTTAATGAATCAGTTGATGTAATTGTGTGTGATGGATTTACTGGAAACGTTGTATTAAAAGAAGCGGAAGCATTTTATACAATGATCAGAAAAAGAAAAATAAAAGACGAATTTTTTGACCGATTCAATTATGAAAATTATGGTGGAACACCTATTTTAGGTGTTAATTCAACTGTTATGATTGGTCATGGAATATCGAATGATATAGCAGTGAAGAATATGCTTTTACTTACAAAAGATGTAGTAGAAGCAAATCTTCCTGAAAAAATTAAACACGTATTTAACTAATGACAAAAATAACTGCTGCTATTACTGCTGTTGCTGGATATGTTCCCGACTATGTACTTTCCAATACAGAACTAGAAAAGTTAGTTCCAACTACAAGTGATTGGATTGAAACAAGAACAGGAATCAAAGAGCGTAGAATTTTAAAAGGTGAAGGTTTAGGTACTTCTGATATGTGTGTAAAGGCCATAAACGATTTACTTAAAAAGCGCGGTATTTCTGCTTTGGATATTGATATGATTATTGTGGGAACGGTTACACCGGATTATGTGTTTCCATCTACCTCAAATGTTATTTGTGATAAAGTAGGTGCTACCAATGCATGGGGATACGATGTAAATGCAGCTTGTTCTGGATTTGTATACTCATTGGTTACAGGTGCTCAGTTTATTGAAACTGGAAAATATAAAAAAGTAATTGTTGTTGGTGCTGATAAAATGTCGGCAATTTTGGATTATACAGATCGTTCAACGTGTATCATCTTTGGTGATGGTGCTGGTTGTGTATTGTTAGAACCAACTACGGATGGATTAGGAATCCAAGATTCAATTCTTAAAGCTGATGGTTCTGGTCGTCAGTATTTGCATCAAAAAGCTGGTGGATCTGTAAAACCACCAACACATGAAACAGTTGATGCACGCGAACATTATGTTTATCAAGATGGTCAACCTGTATTTAAACGTGCTGTAGTGGGCATGGCTGAGGTGTCTGCCGAAATCATGCAACGCAATAATTTAACTTCTAACGATGTTGCTTGGTTAGTACCTCATCAAGCTAACAAACGTATTATTGATGCAACTGCAGAGCGTATGGGCTTATCATCAGAGAAAGTTATGTTGAACATTCAAAAGTACGGTAATACTACTGCAGGAACAATTCCATTATGTTTATGGGATTATGAAAAACAAATGAAAAAAGGAGACAACATTATCATCTCTACATTTGGTGCAGGTTTTACTTGGGGAAGTATTTATTTGAAATGGGCATACGATAGTAAATAAGATTATAAATAATAAATCAGAATATTAATTTTAAAAATCATAGCAGATGAAACTGAATGAAATCCAAGATTTAATCAAATTTGTTTCAAAGTCTGGCGTTAGCGAGGTTGAATTAGAAACAAAAGATGTTAAAATTGTTATTAAAACTCCTGCTGGAAAAAGCAGAGATCAAGTAGTTGTGCAAACAGTTGCAGCTCCAGTAGCTCAACCAGTAGTTCAAGCTGCTCCTGTGGTTCAAGCTGCTCCAGTAGCTGAAACAAAAGCTCCTGTTGCAAATAACAATGGTGGTGCTGATGAATCAAAATACATCACAATTAAATCGCCAATGATTGGAACGTTCTATCGTTCTTCATCTCCAGATAAACCACCATTTGTAAATGTTGGTGATGAAATTGCTGCTGGTAAAGCAGTTTGTATTATCGAAGCGATGAAGTTATTCAACGAAATCGAATCTGATATCAAAGGGAAAATTGTAAAAGTATTGGCAAGTGATGCAACTCCTGTAGAGTACGATCAACCATTATTTTTAGTAGATCCTAGCTAATTTGAAAATTGGGAAATGTATTAATTTGGAAATGGGTAATTCCGTTTCTAAATAATATATAGTTCCTTTTCAAATTTTCAAATTGTTTAATTTTCAAATTGAAGCCATGTTTAAAAAAATATTAATTGCAAATAGGGGAGAGATTGCTTTACGCATTATCCGTACCTGTAAAGAAATGGGAATTAAAACAGTAGCTGTTTATTCTACTGCTGATAAAGATTCTTTGCATGTTCGATTTGCTGATGAGGCTGTTTGTATTGGTCCTCCTCCAAGTAAAGATTCTTATTTAAATATTCCGAATATTATTTCTGCAGCTGAAATTACGAATGCAGATGCCATCCATCCTGGTTATGGTTTCCTTTCGGAGAATGCAAAATTTTCCAAAATCTGTCAAGAGCATAATATCAAGTTTATTGGTGCAACGCCAGAGATGATCAACTCCATGGGAGACAAATCATCGGCTAAAGCAACAATGATTGCAGCTGGTGTTCCTTGTGTTCCTGGTTCAGATGGATTATTAGAAAGCGCTGAACAAGCTGTTAAGTTGGCTCCAAAAGTAGGTTACCCTGTTATCATCAAAGCAACAGCTGGTGGTGGTGGACGCGGTATGCGTATCATCTGGAAAGAAGAAGATATGGTTGCTAACTATGAGTCTGCAAGTAAAGAAGCAGAAGCAGCATTTGGTAATGGTGCAATGTATATGGAAAAATACATTGAAGAACCTCGTCATATCGAAATCCAAGTAGTGGGTGATCAATACGGAAAAGCTTGTCATTTATCGGAGCGTGATTGTTCAATTCAAAGACGTCATCAAAAATTGGTAGAGGAAACTCCTTCACCATTTATGACGGATGAATTACGTGAACGCATGGGTGATGCTGCTGTTAAAGCTGCATTGGCTGTAAAATACGAAGGAGTAGGTACTGTTGAGTTTTTGGTCGACAAGCACCGCAATTTCTATTTTATGGAAATGAATACGCGTATTCAAGTGGAGCATCCAATTACAGAAGAAGTAATTGATTACGATTTAATTCGTGAACAAATATTGGTTGCTGCTGGAGTTCCTATCTCAGGTAAAAATTATTACCCTCAATTGCATGCAATTGAATGTCGTATCAATGCAGAAGATCCATTTAATAACTTCCGCCCTTCACCAGGTAAGATTACTAACTTACATACTCCCGGTGGTCATGGTATTCGTGTAGATTCTCATATCTACGCTGGTTATACCATTCCTCCAAATTATGATAGTATGGTGGCTAAGCTAATTACTGTTGCGCAAACACGTGAAGAGGCGATTGCTAAAATGCACCGTGCATTAAGTGAATATGTAATTGAAGGTGTTAAAACGACTATTCCTTTTCACTTACGTTTAATGAAAGATGAACGTTTTATTAAAGGTGATTATACAACAAAATTCCTTGAAGATTTCGATCTTACTGAATAAGAGAATAACTGTCAAAAACGCCACACAAATTTGTGTGGCGTTTTTGTTTTATAATAAAATGTTGGAGTTCCTACCTTTGAGTGGACAAGTTGTATAGTTTTAAAACGAATAATTTGGTACTAAATTTTGAGCAATTGTTTCATATTATTTATTTATAACTATTTTTTTAATAGACTTTAGATTAGCATTCAAATCTTGTATATGAATAAAATACACGCCATTTTCAACATCCAAATCAATTTTAGAAATATCGTTATTAAGCAAGAGGTTATTATTACTATACACCAATTTTCCAGTAACATCAGTTATTAAAATACTAACTAAATTTGATGCATTGTTATTGGATTGAAAGTAAATAGTACCTGTACTTGGATTAGGAAAAATTCTGAATGCTTCACTCTTTTGTATAAATTCATTTGCACCTACCGGTTGGACTGTTACATTCACAGTATCATACGTTATAGTTCCACATAAATTTTGTTCTACAACATAGTATGTTGTAGCTG
>JBIIOB010000309.1:0-3545 GCA_044337125.1 Bacteroidia bacterium | reverse complement strand
TTAATAATCGTGAAAGGGCAATAGAACTAGATAGGTTTAGCCAATTGACATTGGATACGAGTGAAAAAGTATCTTCTATTGCATCAGGAAATCCACCTTGAATTGAATAACCGTTTTTCAATTCGGTACTCAATGAGTCAATATGAAATAAATCCTCCTGTTTTAAAGCAGTATCCAATGGAGTTATAAGACCACTAATTTGCGATTGCTGAAAAGGAGATAAGGATTGAGCTACACCACATGGTTGTGCAAATCCATTCAATACTAAACTTAAAAAAAACAAAAGTATAATTATTCTATTTTTCATTTTTATCATTTAAATATTCTATCAAATTTGGAATCACAATTTGCTAAATCTCTCCAACTCAAATGCATTCCAATTCAGATTATAAATCCCAAACAAGTCATTACAGTTATTTAAGTTCAGAAAAACAATTAATTGACTAATCCAATTAGGAATTTGTTTTCTCAATCATTTTATTATTTCTTGACCATTCACTCCAAGAACCTACATATAAATTAGGAATTTCAAAACCGGCATATGCTAATGCTAATAAAGTATGGCAAGCAGTAACACCCGATCCACAATGAACAACAACCTTATTAAGTGGAATATTCCCTATTCTCAATTTGTACTTTTCATTTAAAATTGTTGAAGGTAAAAATAGTCCATCACAATCTAAGTTATCTATAAAAGGAAAATTCATTGCTCCTGGAATATGACCGGCTATTAAATCAATTGGTTCAGAAATTCCATCAAAACGCTCTTTACTTCTAACATCGATAACCAAATAATTTGAATTAAGTGAAACACTTTCCACAAAATTCATATCGACTATAGGTAAACTCCAATTGTTTACTGGATAAGGTTTAACAGAACTTTTTACAAAAGTTCTCTCTAAACTTAAAGGAAAATTATTTTTTATTGCTTCACTTTTCCCTCCATTTAGAACTTGTACTTTGGAATGACCAATGGATTTTAGCATCCACCAAAAACGTGCTGCAGCATTCGAACCATTGTTATCATCATAAATGACAACATGACTTTCTGGGTGAATTCCTAATTCCGTTAATGTTTTAGCAAAGGAAGCAGTGCTTGGTAATGGATGACGGCCACCAATAGAAAGATCCTCATTTATATCAGCTAATTGAGAATTTAAATCAATAAAAATTGCATCCTCCAAATGTTCTTGTTCATAATTTGATTTTGCATTTTTACTATTGCTAACATCAAAAATCAAGACATCTGGATTCTTGTAAATCTTTAAAAGGTCAACAACTTCTATTATTGGGGAAATAGCCATCAAAAAACTACATTTTTAAATCAAGTATGAATAACTGCTAAAGTGATTTCAACACAATAACACTTTAGCAGAACTAATAAAAATCTTCAATTAAAATCAAGATAGATTTTTATAAAACTTTTCTATTTAGAATCATATTCCACCATCCATTCAATCCCATATTTATCTCTAAACATTCCAAAATAGGTACCCCAAGGACTGTCCATTATTGGCATCTCAATTTGACCTCCAACTGACAAACCATTGAATAATTTATCAGCTTCCTCCTTGCTTTCAGCATTAATTACAACTTTACTTCTATTTTCATTTTCATTTGTACGACCCAACATTTCAGGCACATCATTCCCCATTAAGGCAGTACTACCAATTGGCAATGCAATATGCATTATTTTATTTTCTTCGTGTTTTGAAACCGGAAATTCTTCACTCGCTAAATCTTTGAAGCGAATTATTTTAGCGAAAGAACCGCCAAATACAGATTTGTAAAAATTGAATGCTTCTTCTGCATTCCCATTGAAATTAAAATGTGGATTAATACTTGCCATAATTTATTTGTTTTTATGTATAAGAATAATTTATCCTATTCTTTTGTTAGATTAAAGATACAATGTTGTTTTGCATTAAAAAAATATTATTGAAATTGCGCAACAACAAAGGAAGTCATAAAAACAGAGCCCATAATAAGAATACATATATTCAAAACTAGTAATTAGTTCTTCAATTCTAATTTCATCATTAGATCTATTTGCTCATCCTTCCCTAATTTGAAAACATGCTTATCAAATTCTACAAATCCATTTTTTAGGTAGAAGTTAATCGCACTCATATTCTTTTCCTAAACACCTAACCAAATATAGTTCACATTTTTTTCGCTAGCAATCAACTTTGCTTTATTATAGAGTAGTTGTCCAATACCTTTTCCCTGAAAATCTTTTAAAACATAGATACGTTCAATTTCTAATGCATTATCTTCTTTAAGCTCTGTCTGCGATTGACCAAAGTTTAATTTTAAATATCCTATTATGTCATCATTCCGTTTTGCAAAATAAAATTCAGAGTTAATATCATTAAGCTCTTTCCTTAGTTTATCGATGGAGAATCCCTCTTCCAAATAGTTTAACATATCCTCAGCGGAATTCTCCTCTGAAAATGTTTCATAAAAAGTTTGTCTTCCAATTTTTTGCAAGTGCAAAATGTAGTCAGAGTTTACTTTTTGTATTTCTATAGAATCGACAATCATTTAATTTTGATAAATAAGAACCTATTTTAAAGGCATGCCATAATCATAGCCAAGTTGATACGATTTAAATTCATGTTCATTTCCTATTTTTCCTTTTTCCAATCATCAAATTGTTCAACCGAAGGTTTAGTAAATTTAATTCCTTCGCCTTCCCAAGAAGTCAAATTACCAGATGCATCCATAAAAGAAAAAGACACCTCGTATTCATTGCTATTGTCATAGATAAATGCTCCAGAACACATACCATGTCCAACCTCAATCTGTTTATTTTGAGGTACAATACAATAAGTTGTTTCAATACCAGATTTTACATTTTTTACAACTGTTTTTATAATAACTTCTGAATTATCTTTCACTGGGAAGCTGAAATTAACTGACATTGCCGGCCCACAACCGTATTGGGCATATGACTTGTCGACAAGCTTAGGAATAGAGGTTATAATTGGTTTTTCTAAATCTACACCAGATTCAACTGTAAATTTAATTAGCTCGTAAATTTTCGTTTTAGGATTGTACCGATCCAAACTTTCAGTTTTAGGTAAATTATCGATAACGAGGGTATACTCAAGCCCAGCTTCAAGTGCCTTCTCTAATGTTAGAATGGCTTGAGTTAGTTCAAACTGACCAACAAACGTTTCTTTTACCAAGAGATTTACCTTCTGATCACCACTTTTTAAATAAATAGAATACTTTTTGTTCAGCTCCAAAATGATAGCCTGACTTCGAGCATATCCATCCAAAACAAAAATGAAATTTTGCTTAATTGTCTTTCCAGAAGGAAATATGTATAAGCCTTCTCCTTTACAATCAGCGTAAACAGAAACTGTCCAAAAAAGTCCGATAAGTAGTGTTAGAAATTGTCTCATTCTGTATAACATTTCGTTTCGACCCTAAAGTCTGTTAATTACCAGCAATTAACTATCCTCCTATAGGTATGTTAAATGTACAAAACAAAATATAGAAAACCTAGCTATAAGCTGCTTCGAGTATTACGAAAATAA
>JBIIOB010000009.1:0-13513 GCA_044337125.1 Bacteroidia bacterium | reverse complement strand
GATTTGATTTTAGAAGAAGGCTTGAATGTAAAAGTATTATTGTTCCCCGATGGTGATGATCCTGATTCGTATTCAAAGAAAGTAAGCTCCGAACAACTAAAAGAGTTTATCAATAACAACTCCAAAGATTTTATTTCATTCAAAACAAATTTGTTGATGAATGATGTAAAGAATGATCCGATTAAAAAAGCTGGATTAATCAAGGAGATTGTAGAGAGCATTGCACTTATTCCAGAAGCCATTTATCGTTCGGTATATGTAAAGGAATGTAGTCGCATCATGGATGTGGAAGAGCATATTTTATTGAGTGAGCTGAATAAAATTCGAAGTAAAAAGTTCAACGATAAAAAAACGCAAGCCCCAGAACAGCATACAGAGTCGCTACCGGATTTTGATCCAACCATACTTGAAGATAAAAAGGATGTTACACTTTCCAATGCAGAGCATCAGGAACGTGATATTATTCGTATACTCATCAATTATGGCAATAAGGAAGTACGTGTGGATTCACAAGATGATGAAGGAAATCCAATTGAGATTGGTGTAACGGTTGCACAACTATTGGTGCATGAGTTGCAACACGATAACATTGTACTTGATAATTTATTGTACAACAGTATTTATAATGAATACGTGGAGCATTTAGAAAGAGAAAGTATTCCAGATTACAATTATTTTATTGGACATGGAAACAGTGCTATTAGTTCATTGACGATTGATTTAATTAGCAGTCCATATAACTTATCCAATTGGGAGCAGCATAGCATTTATATTACACGTGAAGAAGACATATTAAAGAAATCAATTTTAAGTGCGGTATATGCTTTGAAAAGCAGACGATTAGAAATTATGATTCATGATATTCAAAAGCGTTTAAAAGAAAATCCAGAAGAAGAAGAGATGATTCAACTGATGCAAACACAGCATCAGTTATTAGAAGCGAAGAAAGAATTCAATGCTTTGCTAGGTAGAACAATCCTAAAATAATTTTTATGGCAGATAGTAAAATTTGGTATGGGAATCCTGTAGTGAGTGATTTGGATTGGATGAATGCAGATACACTTGCTGATTCACTTCATATTCGGGTAAGTGAAATTGGCGATGATTATATCAAGGGAACGATGCCGGTGGATGGCCGAACAAAACAACCTTTCGGATTATTACATGGTGGAGCTTCGGTGGCATTGGCCGAAACATTGGGAAGCATTGCTTCTTGGTTGTGTGTAAATCCTGAGCTATTTATTGGTGTTGGGATAGAGATAAATGCGAATCATATTAAAGCAGTAACCAGTGGAGTAGTTACAGGCATTTGTAAGCCTATTCATGTAAAAGGCATGAATCACATTTGGGAAATTAAAATCTACAACGACAAAGAGGAGCTAACCTGCATTAGCAGATTTACTTGTACCATTGTTTCTAAAAGTAAAATGCAAACGATTAAATAGGAGTACTATTTATCTTTTTTGAATCCCACCAAAACAGTTACACAGCCGCTAGGCAAAACCGAACCTGTAGTTTGTGATGTTGGTGTTGTTACTTCAACTATTAATTGCTGTGTTGATTTCGATTTAAAATCCCAAAAATCAGGAGCATCATTTTTTTGACTATCAAACAATACTTTTCTGGATTGATCCATTACTTTAAATGAGCAGGTGCCTAGTACGGCATCTGAGCAAATAAAAATTCGATAATCCTGACCAGAGTAAAATGTTTGGCTTACTTCGGTTTTCTGTCCAGCAACCACGGTTGAGGTGTTGGCTTGTCCATTGGGAGTAAATGGAGCAATGTTGGGCATACATTTTTTCTTAATGTTTGTGCTGCATTGAGCCTTGGTTTCAGAAAAAAATAAAACAATTACAGACATCGCCATAATGGTTTTGAAAAAAGTTGTAGTTAGTTTCATCGTTGCGTTTTACGCATTACTGAATCATTTTGTTTCGAATTTCAGCAGCTTTGTCTGAAATTGCCTTTAATTGATCTGCTGAAATCTTGTAAGAACTATTGTTTCCAATGGTTGTAACCCCTTTGTCTTTATCAGTTGAAACAGTGGTTGCACTAGGCTCTACCTTGATACCATCATAAATTGCCTTTAATGGTGTCATTAGGCCCAATACCTCTTTAACCCCTTCATTGTCAGTCGAATACGCCTCTAATAATGCTACTAAATTGTCCAATGACAACTTTTGTTCGCCAATACGTGTTGCTACTTCCTCATTTTTAGTGTCTGTAGCAATTTTTGTAGCAATAAATAACCCTTCAACCCATCCACCAGCAATAATTAAGGCAGAAACACCTGGTTGTCCGTTTTCTTTTAAATAGGAATCAGCATTCCAGTATGAATCGGAGATAATAGATAGTAATGAATCTCTGCTTTCCATGTTTGCTTCGATACGCTCCGTTGTTTTTTCATCGAACGAACCGCTTATTCCTAAACCCGTTGCTAATTTATTGGTGCAACGCAAGTAAAGCATGGATTCTTGTGTTTTATCAAACATACTTGTGAAGCTTAAATCCGCTCCATAAATTCCAAGGTTAATTGCTTTTTGTTTAACAGATGAATATTTAGACACATTTTCAATTGGGTTTAAATACTGACTGTTATACTTAGCTCCAGCAGCTTTTAACAAGCTGGTAGTTTCTATTGGTGAAGGTATTGAATAGAATACATTTTGTGCTTTTGAATCTTTTTCACTTAAGGTTACTGTTGAATCAGTTGTTGCAATCGTATCTGAATCAGTTTCAGATCCTCCGCAAGAAAATAATGCTACAGATGTACTTAGCAACAAAATAGATTTGAATGTATTCTTCGTTTTCATGTCTTTTATATTTAGTAACCAAATATATAAAAAAACACTTTTACTTTTTTCTGTTTTAAAAAACAATCGAAAAAAGTTAATAACTTATTAAAGGAAAATCATAAGTAAAAACTCAACGAGGAAGCCTAAAAGAAACCCTGTATACACTTGAGAAGGGTTGTGTGCATTGAGTTTTAATCGAGCAAAGCCCACAAAACCAGCTATTAAAATGGAACACATGGTGATGAAGCGCAAGTCAATACTTAATTTAAAAGAAATCCCGATGATAGCAGCAATCATGCCTCCAATACCCACTGCATGTGCGCTAATTTTCCATTTGGTAGTGATAATAAGAACCAAAACAATAGAAATAGCAGCACCCAAAACAAGGGTTTTGAAAATACTTGGGAAGTCTGTAACAGTATAAAAAAGATAATACAAGGCAAAGTAATACAAGGCTGTGCTGATATATGGAACAAAACGTTCTTCGGCACGTTCCATTTCCAAACTTTTTATCCGTCCCATTTTTAATAAAATGAATGCATTGATTGCTGGAAGTGCAAATGTGAAAATGAAGGTGACCAATAAAATAAATAAACGGAGACTTAATGGAGTAAAAGTGGAGATGTAATTTTTAGTAAAAAATAAGGCAAGAAAACCATAGCTCGGCATTAGTAAAGGATGAAATAAATACGAAATGATTTTAGCTATTTTTTCTCCAACCGATTTTTGTTGGCCTTGCTCCAGTTCTAATTCCATCTTATAATTCCTTACGTAAACGTGCTACTGGAATATCCAATTGTTCGCGGTATTTAGCGATTGTTCTACGTGCAATGTTGTATCCTTTATCTTTTAAAATTTTAGCAAGTTTATCATCCGTAAGTGGTTTCTTTTTGCTTTCGGCACCAATACATTCTTCTAATATTTTTTTTACTTCACGTGTGGAAACTTCTTCACCACTATCAGTTGAAAGGGATTCACTAAAAAACGATTTTAATAAAAATGTTCCAAAAGGAGTTTGCACGTATTTACTATTTGCAACACGAGAAACAGTTGAAATGTCTAGGCCAACTTTTTCTGCAATGTCTTTTAAAATCATTGGTTTTAGCTGGGTTTCATCTCCGTCCATAAAATACTCTTTTTGGTATTCCATGATTGCATTCATGGTATAAAGCAAGGTATAACTACGTTGTTGAATTGCATCGATAAACCATTTTGCACCATCCAATTTTTGGCGAACAAACATGGATGCTTCTTTACTTCCTTTGTCTTTCCCTTTTGAATATTCTTCCAACATTTGAGCATATGCTTTGCTCACTTTTAAATCAGGAGAGTTACGTGAATTCAATGTAAGATTTAAAATTCCATCTTCATTCGTCATGATAAAGTCTGGAATCACTTGTTGGAAACTCTTTTGGCCATCAGCCATAGAGTTTCCTGGACGAGGATTTAATTTTAAAATTTCTTGAATAACTTCTTTTAATAAGTCATCATCAATCTCTAATTTTTTCGAAATTTTCTCGTAATGTTTTTTCGAAAATTCATCCATTTGTTTTTCTACCACCTCAGTTGCCAACTCCACAATCATGGTTTGCACTTCTTTTTTGCGTAATTGAATTAACAAACATTCTTGTAAATCGCGTGCACCAACACCAGCAGGTTCAAGGTCATGAACTACTTTTAATAGATCTTCTAACTCTTTTTCAGTAGTTGAAATGTTTTGAGAAAATGCAATGTCATCTACAATGGAAGCTAAGTCTCTTCGTAAATAACCATCATCATCTAAATTACCAATCAAATAATTTGCTACTTGATATTCTCTATCATCCAAATCTTTCATGCCCAACTGACTTTCCAACATATCTTGAAAAGACAAACCAACAGAGAAAGGGATTTCTTTGCGTTCTTCGTCAGGACTGGTATTATTGGCTTTTAGCTTATAGGATGTTCCTTCATCATCATCCATATAATCGGTTAAAGCAAAATCATCACGTTGATGATCTTCATCTTTTGGAGAATCATCATATTCATCATTATCAAACTCATCACGTGGTTCTTCATCTGAATCATTTCCTTCTTCTAGGGCAGGATTGATTTCCATTTCTTCTTTGATGCGTTGTTCCAATGCAATTGTAGGCAATTGCAACAACTTCATCAATTGAATTTGTTGAGGTGATAATTTTTGTAATAATTTTTGTGACTGTACTTGCTTTAACATAAATGGCCTTCGCTATAAATCCTTGTTTTACAAAAATAACAAATATTTAGCCAAATTTCAGCAATAAAAAGCCCGAATAACAAATGCTATTCGGGCTGAAATTATTAAGTAGGAATTTACTCTACCGTAACTGATTTTGCTAGGTTACGAGGTTGATCAACATTGCAACCACGCATAACTGCAATGTGGTACGACAATAATTGTAATGGAACTACCGAAACCAATGGAACTAAAATTTCATCTGTTTCAGGAATTTCGATGGTATAATCAGCCATCTCTTTTACTTGAGTATCACCTTCGGTAACGATTGCAATAATTTTTCCTTTACGTGCTTTTACTTCTTGAATGTTACTTACTACTTTTTCGTAGCTAGTACCTTTTGTTGCAATTACAAAAACTGGCATTTCTTCGTCAATTAATGCAATTGGACCATGTTTCATTTCCGCTGCAGGATAACCTTCGGCATGTATGTACGAAATCTCTTTTAATTTCAATGCGCCTTCTAAAGCAACAGGGAAGCTATATCCACGACCTAAGTACAAGGCATTGCTAGAGTTTTTGTAAACATCTGCAATGAATTTTATTTGATCGTTTGTTTTAAGTACACGTTCAATTTTTTCTGGAATTGCTTCTAGTTCACTTAATAATTCGTGGAAACGTGATGCTGAAATAGTTCCTTTACGGAAAGCAATACGCAATGCCATTAACGTTAATACTGTAACTTGTGCTGTAAATGCTTTTGTAGAAGCAACACCAATTTCTGGTCCAGCATGGGTATATGAACCTGCATGCGTAGCGCGTGCAATGGATGAACCCACCACATTACAGATACCAATGATGGTTGCACCTTTGGATTTTGCTAATTCAATAGCAGCTAATGTATCGGCAGTTTCACCTGATTGTGAAATAGCAATGATTACATCATCTTCATACACAATTGGATTACGGTAACGGAATTCAGAAGCATATTCCACTTCAACTGGGATACGTGCTAAGTCTTCGAATAAATATTCTCCAACCAAACCAGCATGCCATGATGTACCGCAAGCAACAAACACAATGCGTTTTGCATTTATGAATTTTTGTTCGTACTCGGTAATTCCACCTAGGTTTACAACACCTTCGGCAGAGCTCAAACGACCGCGCATACTATCTTTGATAGAACGAGGTTGTTCGTAAATTTCTTTCAGCATGAAATGGTCGTAACCACCTTTTTCCAATGCTTCTAATTGTAATTCTAATTCCTGTATGTAAGGAGTTTTCGATTTATTTTTAATGGTTTTGATTTTTAATTCTTTACCACGTTCAATAAATGCAATCTCTTCATCCTCCATGTACACCACGTTTTTAGTGTACTCAACAATTGGTGTAGCATCCGATGCAATGTAAAATTCATCAATGCCAATTCCAATTACCATAGGGCTGCCTTTTTTTGCAGCAAATAATTCATTTGGATTTTCTTTTGAAAGAATAACAATGGCGTAAGCTCCAACCACTTGGTTTAAAGCAATACGAACTGCTTCGCCTAAACGTACATTTTCTTTTTGTTGAATGTCTTCAATTAAATGAATCAATACTTCTGTATCCGTATCACTCAAAAACACATGTCCACGTTTTTGTAATTCGGCTTTTAATGGACCATAGTTTTCAATGATACCATTGTGAATCATCACCATGTTTTTGGAAGCTGAATAATGTGGATGAGCATTTACATCGTTAGGTACACCATGTGTAGCCCAGCGTGTATGGCCAATACCAATTGTACCATTCTTATTTTTTTCGCCAACAAAATTGTGCAAGTCAATTACCTTGCCTTTGCACTTGTAAACGTTTAATTCGTTGCCATCTAACATTGCTACTCCAGCACTGTCGTATCCACGATATTCTAGACGTTGCAATCCTTTCATCAAGATAGGATATGCTTGTTTATTTCCGATATATGCTACTATTCCACACATGTTTAATGTAGTTTTGTATAAGTTATATTTAATTTCATTTGAAATGCACTGCTTGCATCTCCACCACCGAGTACCAATCTACTTGCAGTAACAGCACCATTTTGGGTGATTAAATAAATGCCGTTGCTATTTCTTTTGTCTGCCAAAATTTGTTGGATGTACCGAGCAATATTAAAGCGATATTCTTTTGTAGTTGAATTGTAAGCACCTCCATAATAGCTTGATCCTTCATTGTAGTCAGGCACTAATACATTGCTAGTACTGTCATCGTTTATTTGGAACAACAATAAATTTGCTGGAGTTTGATACGTATTATAATCAAAAATCAAGGAGGTATCAACACGTATTACCAATTCTGCTTTATTGATAGATACAGCACCCGAATCAATCCAATGCAATAAATATGGAAATTCAATTTTTGTTTTTAAACCAGCGTTTGCTTGTACAAAAACAGTTGCATTTTGAAGTGGTGGTGTTGCATTATTTATTTGGTTGTCTAACAACGAATTTACACTTGTATAATCATGTTTAAAGTGCGAGAAGCGAGCTGAATTGCTTAATGGGAATTCATATTTCAAACTATCTTCGGTAGTGTTATGATAATAAACCGATAATCGTGTTTTAGCATCAATCATTTTTAAACGAACAATGTTTCCAGCACCTGGAGCCAATGAACTATTTTCGGCTGTAATGTATAATCCTTTCATGAAACTTTGAAAAGCAGTATTACTTTCTAAGTTTCCAGTGTTTTGATTGTTTAAAATAGTGGTTCCAAAAATGTTATTCAAACGAACTCTTAATTGGGGTTTTTCTTTTACACCCGTTGTAGTAACACTGTCGTTGATTGTAGGAACAAATGTTTGTGAGCCAGCTAAATCAAATGAACTTTTAATAACCGCTTGGTTGGAGTAGTAGTTGGTTGTTTGTGCAATGTCTTCAAACAACTGATACACGTTTACAGTTTGTGTAGCAAGTGTTGTGGTAGTATCACCATAAATGTAAGTTGGATCATATACCATTGCTAACACTACCGAATCGATGATTGGATTTACACCAAAGTTTGGATTACTTGATGGTAGACGTACTTGTGTGTATACCGATGCATAGCTTTGACCGAAAATTGGATCAACATATTTTCCAAAGATGGCATCACCAGTAAATAGCAATGTTTCATCGGTTCTTAATGAATCTTCTTTAACAGTTCTTGTTCTGATAGAAGTAGTATCGCTGTATGCAACATTCAATAAATCATCTTCGGGCTGTACGTCCAACCCTAAAATACTTGCTTTGTCGCATGAAGACAAGCTAATGGTCGACAAAGTAGCTAGGACTATAAAAAAGTTTGTCCCGAAAAATGCTCGGGACAAAACTTGTGGTATTCTTATTTTATTTAAAATCATACAAATTAATTAATCAACCATTTCAACAACTTCTTCAAGCACTGCATCATAAAAATCTGAATAAGCATCTAGGTATTCATCTGCATTTTTGAAATCCAATACAGGTTTACCCGATTTTTTAATGTATTTTTCAATGTCAGAATTGATTTTTGGACTTCCTTTAATAACTCCGTCTGCCAAATCAATAATTGCTTTACTAACGTTTACAAAGGTAGGATTTTTAAGTAATTCAACATCGGATTTTTCAATTCCTTCGAACATTACTTTTTTCGCAAAATCTTTGTGCAATGCTTCTGGAAACTCATCATCATAAACCGAGTAAATGATTTTTGTTTCAGCAAATAACGGATTGTCTTTGAATGATTTTTTCAAATACAAAGCCATCATACCAGTCATCCAGCCATGTAAATGAACTACATCTGGTGCCCAGCCTAATTTTTTAACTGTTTCGATAACCCCACGACAAAAGAAAATAGAACGTTCGTCATTATCAGCAAAATGAGCACCTTTTTTATCCGTTAAGGTATGTTTACGCTCAAAATACTCTTGATTATCAATAAAATATACTTGCATACGCGCTGCTTGGATAGAAGCAACTTTTATGATTAATGGATGATCGGTATCATCAATTATTAAATTCATTCCTGAAAGGCGTATTACTTCATGTAATTGATTGCGTCTTTCGTTAATACTACCATACTTTGGCATAAATAATCGAATCTCTTTGCCCCTTTCTTGTATACCTTGAGGTAAATGTCTGCCGATCAATCCCATCGGTGTTTCGTCTAAATAAGGTGTTACTTCTTGTGATACAAACAGAACTCTAGGTTTCTTCTTCATGCGTTGGAATTAAGGTTAGTTTTAAAAAGTACACAAAAGTAAGCAAAAATTTTCTGAATTTCAAAGTTTAAACCTTAGATTTGACCACTTTTGTCGAAAAGAAAGCCTTATTAATATTGATTTTGCTACTTTTCAACAAAAATTGAGCGAATGATTGTTTACAACCGCATACAAGAACTTAAAAAGCAACTAAATATTGCACGCAGTCAAGGTAAAACCATTGGCTTTGTACCTACTATGGGTGCCTTGCATGCCGGGCATATTGCTTTGGTACAAAAAAGCAAAGCCGAAAATGACATTACCGTATGTTCCATTTTTGTAAACCCTACTCAGTTTAACGATTTAAGCGACCTCGAAAAATACCCTCGCACCCTTGAGAACGACAGCCGTTTGCTGGAGGCCGTAGATTGCGACCTTATTTTTGCTCCCGAAGTATTGGAAATGTATACCGAAGCCGAATTGGCCTTGAAGCTTAATAAAGTGGAGGATTTGGCTTGGACCGAAGGAAAAACCATTGATTTTGGCATTTTGGACAAGGTAATGGAAGGTGCACACCGACCAGGGCATTTTAATGGAGTGGCACAAGTGGTGAGTAAACTGTTCCGTATTGTGGAACCACACAAAGCATATTTTGGACAAAAGGATTTTCAGCAGTTGGCGATTATACGCAGCATGACCAAACAATTGGGAATGCCCATTGAAATAATTGGTTGCCCAATAGTACGCGAAAGCGATGGTTTGGCTATGAGCTCCCGCAATGTGCGATTAACCGAAAAAGAACGCGCGCTAGCGCCTTTAATTTATAAAACCCTACATGCAGTTCAGCAACAAGCAGCAACGCACAGCATAGCCCAATTAAAAGCTTTTGCCGAAAACGAAATTAAGAAGGAAGCTTCCATGAGTTTGGAATACTTTGAAATTTCGGATGCGAATACTTTGGAACCCATAAACGAACTGAAAGCACAGCAAACCGCAGTAGCTTGCATTGCACTCAAATTAGGTGCAGTGAGGTTAATTGACAATGTGGTGATTGGCGCGCTTTAAACTATTCCGCGACCGCTAACGATCAAACCAATTAATAAAAAGATTGCAGCAAGTGTATTAAACACGAAGGTGAGGTAATGTTTTTGTGCATCTTCTTTTTTGTTGCGCACCGCCATTAATGCAAGTGTAACAAACACAATGCTGAGCATCATGAGGGCAGGATGAACATAGGTCCAGATAATGGTTTGATGATTTTGATTGCTGGTACTCACATTGGTGCTGTGTGTCATAAAAATAATACCGATAAGCATTTGAAGGTGGTTAATACCAATGTTAATTCTAGCCAATACCTCATGAGATTTTTTATAAGCTGCCTTTTTTTTCCAACTCATAAAAGCAATGATTGCACAGATTGGAACAATGAGCAGCACTGCATAACGCAATATGGAATGAAAACTAAGAATGGAGGATGCCATAGCTTTGAGTGTATTAAACAAAGTTAAGCAGAAATTTTAGGACAATGAAAATGCAACAGAAACAAAAATGACCTCCGAAGAGGTCATTTGAAATTTGCGTTATTTACTAATGCTTAATTTTCCTTGTTGTAAATTTTGTTCACCGTTTGAAATACGGTAGAAATAAATTCCGTTGGATAAATTCAAATTACTGATTTCTGTTTTTTGATTGTTTGTTTTTAACTGCATTTCATACACCTTTTTTCCAGTAACATCATACAGTTCTAATTTAGCTTCTGAATTTAACTGTTCCAAAAATTCAATATACAATTTATCATGAGCAGGATTTGGGTAAAGTGAAATGGTGTTTTGTAACATTGTTTCTTCTTCATTGTTTTCCGAACTAGGAATGATTGTCCTTCTTGTTCCTTCTCTTTTTTCGAGTGGTGTACATTCTTCAGAACGTTTTAAATAATCGAATTGACTAATTTCATTATTAAGATATTGCAATTCATTTGTAATCATACATATTAAACGATTGGCATAATTCAAATCTTTGGCTTGAATGTTTGGTACGAATTGATTAATAGTAGCCAATGCTTCTACACGGTGTTCGGCCGAATAATAAATCAATGCTTTTTCGAAAATGGCATGAAGTGAATGCACATAATTATTCTCTGCCTGTGCCTTGACAAATTTTGCATCTGCAAGCTGAAGAACTTTTGAAACTTCAGGACTAAGGATACTGGAGCCAACTTTAATTTCACCTTTTTCGATGCCATATGCTAATGCAATTAGTATTTTTTTCTCGGCAATGTTTTGTACATATTTATCTCCATCATTAGAAACAGGAAGTGGATATTGCAAAACCTGATACAATAGATCAATTGATTCTTTTGTGGCGGTTGAATCAGTTGAAGCAGAGTCTAATTTTGTTAGAGCAGTTTTAACAGCTTCGTTTGTTTTTGTGTTTGTAAAATCGTTTGTGTTTATTACATGACAGGTTGGACAAATTTCAAGATAACTTTTTGGACAAGTAGGGCAGTTAATGTCCCAATATTGACAAGTTGCAATTGGACTTTGTGAATTTGCAGTAAAATGAATTTTGTTCGATCCACTTGTAATAAAGCTAGAAGTTACACGTGTGTATTTATCATCACCAAAAGTTGTTTGTAGAGGATAAGTTGAATTATTTGTACTCGCTTGCCATCTATTGTTATTTGCAGAAATTGGATTTGTTGGCAATTGTTGAAGGGTTCCTTCAATTATTACGTAACCACAGTTTGCAAGATTTGTACATTGTGGACTTGTTAGTTGGGTGTTGTTTACTGTATAGAAATCATATGGTCTTAGATCATTATATCCATTTTCAATGTCAATAGAGTGGGCATTATCTAATTGAATAGTATTAATTCCATTGTCTCGTGCATCTACATAACCTCCTCCATCTGTTACATTCATGCTTAAGGAGCCACCATTCGAAATATAAAATCCAGTAATGTTATTAGCTTTTGTTTGTCCACATTTTACTTTTAATAAAGTTGGTCCACCAATTTCATAACCCGAAAATGTATTATTGTTAGCTCTGCAGTTATTAAAGTCGAATTCAATTTGTGATGAAATAATTTTTGCACCATCACCATCATTAAACTTGCAATTTGTAGCAAGTGAATTGTAGTTAGCTAGTTCAGTAACTAGGTATGGGGTTGTTACATTATTTAATGACAAACCTCTTCCTTGGGTTCTTATTCCTGACCAAGCTTGCGTATTGGTTACATTGAGTTTGTTTCCATTCACAAATAGGTTTCCAATCAAACCCACTTTAACATCAAATTCACAATTACTAATTTGACAATTTTGTTGACCCCAAACCGCAACATTCGAAATTGAATTTTGTCCATTAGGATTGTTGGGTAAGCCCTGAAATTTTACATTATAAAAACGGACGTTTGCATCTGAACTAATATAACTCATGCCCTTTGTAAATTTAAAATCAACAGTACCATGTTCAATTTTAAATGTATGAATTCCGTTTGATAGCGCTACTTGAAGTAGATCTTGATTTACTTCTAGTATTTTATCATTTTTATTAAGCCCTCTAAGTTCAATGCTAGCCGATTGTCCAGATGATGCAACTCTAATTTGATTATAAGGCGCTTGTGAATAATCGGGTTTACTAAATTTAACATAACCACTTGTTGAATTTGGATAAGTGAATCTAAATATTGCATTGTTGCCCAATACTAAATCACCTTGAATTTCAAGAACAGCATTGTTTCCTAACAATTGAATAATTGCTCCAGCATCATAACTAAGTGTTGCACCTTTTTCGATGATTACTTTGCAATTGTCATTGATGGTTAATCGACCATTGTTTTGGATGTGAAGCGTGCTGCCACTTCTAACGATAATAGAGGATTCAGGACTTGTTGAATTACCTACAATTACTTTACCTCCATTTTTTATTTCAAAAATACTATTGTTACAAACCACTAAGTCGGTTTGAACATCCAATTGCTTGTTTGCTGGAATTTGTAAATAATTGATGGAAAATTCTTTTAGTTTGATGCTGATAGGCATATAATCAGTTGCGAATTTTCGTTTAACGGTTGTATTGTTTATAAGTGTATTTGTTGAAATATTCATATTCGCTTGAAGCTTTGGCGAATTTTCACATGGGCAAGATATGTCTGTGTATTCTTCTTCTGCTAATTGATCTGCAAATGCTATTCGGTAAAGATTGTATGCAAGCATGTAATCATTGCCATTGAATTCACCAAAGGTGAAATCATCCGAAATATCTTGATCTCCGTTCCACAAACTTGTGGTGTTCCATGTGTTTGGATAGTTGTGATTTAAGTTT
>JBIIOB010000245.1:0-4233 GCA_044337125.1 Bacteroidia bacterium | reverse complement strand
ACTCGATACACTTTATTCATTTACCAGCATTGAAGAGGCACTCAAAAATCCCGACAAAGTAATCAAGCTGGAATTACGGAAAAAGAAATTGAAAGTTTTTCCTAAAGAAATTTTTCAATTTAAAAATCTACAATACCTTGACCTAAGCAAAAACGATATTAAAGAAATTCCTTCTGAAATAGCTACTCTAAAAAACTTACAATATTTCTCAATTTCCAAGAATAGCTTAGAAGCATTACCACCTGAAATGGGAGAACTAAGCAACCTCTATAATTTTAATGCAAACCAAAACGAACTAACCGCAATTCCCTATCAAATGGGAAAACTTACAAAACTTAAATACATGGATTTATGGAGTAATAACATTGAAAACTTTCCAAATGAACTAAAAGACTTAAAAAGCCTCAAAGTTCTTGATTTAAGAGTCATCTTAATCCCTGATGCTGAACAAGAACGCATTCAGGCAATGCTTCCGAAAACAAAAGTTTATTTTTCTCCATTCTGCAAATGCCAACAATAAATGCTTAAAAAAATTGGACTTTCATTTTTAGTTCTTTTGGGCATATTTATTTTCATCTATTTTATTTTCCTTCAACAGCGTTACCCACTTCATGTTATTTCACACTCTTTTAAGATTGGTGATTCAGTTGATGCTCATAATGGGGTTATAGTATATAATAATGGAGGTATTTACAGTGAAAGTCATGGTAAACATTATACAAAGGACAGCAGCTATTACTACGGCAAAAAATGGCAATGTGTAGAATTTGTAAAACGTTATTATTACGATTATTTAAAGCATAAAATGCCAAATGGTTTTGGACATGCCAAAGACTTTTTTAACAAACAACTAAAACAAGGTGCACTTAATATGGATAGAAATCTTCTTCAATTTTACAATGAAAACTCAGTAGCTCCAAAAGTAAACGACTTACTCATTTTTGATGGAGAGTTTGGTCATGTTGCAATTATTTCTAAAGTGGAAGAAGATGAAATTGAAGTTATTCAACAAAACATTTACATGACACCACGAGAGCATTTCAATTTACACTATGAAAATGGTAAATACACAATTGGAGAAAGAAGAAAACCTTTAGGATGGCTACGACTACGTTAATTGGATTTCCCAAACTAGAATGGAACGATCATCACCACAAGAAATTAAATAGTTGTTGAATTTACTCCACAATAATTTATTCACTGAATTTACATGTCCATCGAAATTTTCCTTGTTGACACGAACGAGCAATTCAAATGTTAAAGCATCCCAAATTTTTAGTGTTTTATCCCTACTCGCTGTTGCAAACATCCTTTTATCGGGAGAATAAACAATATCATAAATTGCAAAATTATGAGCTGGAATGGATTTAATAGATTCATAATGTGCACTAACATTCCAAACATTCAAATGCGCATCCTTACCTCCACTTAATAAATACAATCCATCTGGCGAATAGCAAAGGCAGTTAGCCGCTTGTTGATGAGCAATAAACTCATGCTTTAACTCCAAGGTTTTTAAATCAAAAATTCGGATATATCCATCGCTACTTGCAACAGCAAGTTCATTTATCACTTTGCAATAATCAATTCCACGGACCTTCGCATTACACAGCTTTTTTATTTTAATAAGTGATAATGAAACCAATGAACAAACAGCAAAATTTCCATCTGCACCAACCGAATAAAATAGTTGTTCCTGACTATTGTATTTGATTTTAAAAACTCCATCTGTATGATGTTGTAAAATTTTAATTTCCTCCTTTTTTAGTAAATCAATCACATGAATACTACCAGCGGATGTTCCAACCAATAAAATATTTTGTTCCGCAACCAAACAAATGGAATAAACAATGGATGGAAATTGAGCGGCAAATTTTTCAGGAATTAATTGTTCCAAATTCCATTGGGCAAGGTATTTATCGCTACTACCAGAATAAAACAGTGCGGGTTCTTTACTATTTTCTAAGGAATAAACTGCACCACTATGCCCCGTAAATGCATGAACCTTATTTACCTTTATCATACTAACTGTATTTAATTGCCTTCACAGGTGTGATTTTTGAAACAATAAAACTAGGTAATACTAACATTAACAAGCAACAAACTAGGGTGCCGATATTTAATACTAGTATGTGTAAAATGGAAAGGTTAATCGGTATTTGAGAAATATAATAGGTTTTTGCATCTAAAGTAAAAATCCCAAAATACGATTGAATCAATGCGATTAAAATGCCTAAAAGATTTCCCCATAATAATCCTTTACCAATTAAATAAGCTGCATTGTATAAAAAAATCTTTTGAATACCACCATTACTAGCACCCATAGCTTTTAAAATCCCAATCATACTCGTCCGCTCCAAAATCAATATCAACAATGCAGACATCATATTGATACTTGCTACAATTACCATTAACACCAATATTATCAAGGCATTCATATCCATCAAATCCAACCATGAAAAAATAGTAGGATTAATCTGCTTAATTGTTTGAGCAGTTAATCCTTGCCCAACTAAAACATCTAATTCCTCACCCAATGCATCCAATTTTTCATAATCCATTATCGAAACCTCAAAGCCTGCAATTTGTTCGGGCGACCAATAATTTAATTTTTGGATTTGTCCAATATCAACCAAAACCAATTTTTCATCAATTTCTTCAAACCCAGTTTCATAAATACCCGAAACATAAAACACTTTTACACGCTGTTCATACTGTACAGAAGCACTATCAACCTTTTTGGTTAAAAAATAAATGACCATTTTGTCATTTAACTTAAGGGTTAACTTATCTGCCAAGTATTTCGAAACAACGATGTTTCTCGATAGACCTGTATCACTAACTACAAATGATTTTCCTTCTTTTAAATTTGAATTAATAAAACTCCAATCGTAATCCTTTCCAATTCCTTTCAGCAAAACAGCATCATTATCTATTTTGGTTTTGATAATGCCACTTTTAATAGCAAATTGTTGAATATGCTTAATAGCTGGATTTGCTTTTAAATGTTTCAAAAAATCCTGATTACTGCTAATTGGAAGTGGTTCATCGCTTACATTATTATCGTAATTTGTAATTTGAATATGTGAATCAAATCCAATTAATTTGTTACGAACTTCTTTCTGAAATCCGGTAACAACAGCTACCGACAATATCATTACCGCTATTCCCAATGCTATTCCCAATACTGAAATACGCACAATTGGGCGCGATAATTGATTACCCGTTTCGGCACCAGAAATGATTCGTTTGGCAATAAAGCGTTCTATATTCAAAATTTAGTAGCTTTGGTGTTGAATTTAATTATTCACAAAAATACTATTTTACAGATAAGATGACTATTAATAAAACACTATATCTTTTTATACTCCTTTTAATTGGCTTTACTGCTAATTCACAGAACATCATTCAAATTGACAATACCGTAAAAACTATTAATGATATTAAAATGGGAGCCGACAAAACAACGGAATACCTTCCATTACTAGCAGGAAAAAGAGTTGCCATTGTTGCCAATCAATCCTCTACCATCAAAAACACACATTTAGTAGATAGCCTGCTCGCACTTGGTGTGAAAATAAAAAAGGTTTTTTGTCCTGAACATGGCTTTCGCGGCCTAGTAGATGCTGGCGAAAAAGTGAATTCCGAAAAAGATAAAAAAACTGGATTAAACATCATTTCTCTTTATGGAAAAAACAAAAAACCAACAGCCGAACAATTAAAAGATATTGATGTAGTCATTTTTGACATTCAAGATGTTGGAGTTCGGTTTTACACCTATATCTCTACCTTGCATTATGTAATGGAAGCATGTGCCGAAAACAACAAACAAGTGATTGTTCTCGATCGTCCAAACCCAAATGGTTATTACATTGACGGACCCGTTTTAGAAGATGCTTATAAATCGTTTTTAGGAATGCATACTGTTCCTTTGGTTTACGGAATGACCATTGGTGAATATGCAAAAATGATTAATGGCGAAGGTTGGCTCAAAGGAGCAATAAAATGTGATTTAAAAGTTATATCACTTAGCAATTATATACATTCCGATTTATACGAATTACCAATTAAACCATCACCGAATTTGCCAAACATGGCCTCTGTATATTTGTATCCTAGTCTTGGCTTATTTGAAGGAACTGTGGTTTCTGTTGGACGAGGAACCGACAAACCATTTCAGATTATTGGTCATCCAGCATTAGCAAAAGGAAATTACACCTTTACGCCACAGCC
>JBIIOB010000244.1:0-4235 GCA_044337125.1 Bacteroidia bacterium | reverse complement strand
ACATAGCTGGCGACAGTGCGATACGGCAAATTATATTTGGGACTTTTACAAGAATGGAATCGATTTGTTTCATCCATCTGTTTGCTGGATGGGTTCCTATAAAACGGTATTATTCGAGTTTCCTCTTCCCGAGGCACTTTGTGCATTTTTATATGACCTTTTCGGACCTTACCATGTTGTAGCCCGAGCTTTTTTTCTATTCTTTTTCTTATTAGGTGTTTATTATTTTTATAAGATTCTACTTGTTTATTTAAATAGGCTTACAGCTCAAATTGCAGTTTTAATTTACACAGTATTACCGCTTTCTCTTTTTTATTCGAGAGCTGTTCATATCGATTTTTTTGCTCTATGCTTTGCTTTTGCAATGTTTTATTATTATTCGCTTGGAATAAGAGATAAAAATTGGAAGCACATTTTTATAGGAAGTTTGTTCGCTACAATTTGTTTTTTAGTAAAAGCACCTTATGCTTTTAGTTTTGTGATTCCACTTCTTTACATTATATCAACGGAAGGTAGATGGAAATTTTGTTTTCGATATTCCCTATTATTTATTTTCCCAATAATTTTCTTTTTATTCTGGTTATATAAATCAAATGAAATAAATTCACAAGCTCCTGATTGGACCTACATTCCAAACTATCATAGGTTTAATGATAATTTTAATTGGTATTTTGGGAAATTAGAACATCGGTTTATAGCGCGTAGCTGGACAACTCTCATTCATCGTTTTTTATATGATGTATCAGGAGGATTTATCGGTTTAACCTTAGTTGTAATTGGAATCATTACTTCGTTTTATCATAAAACAAACCCTGTCTTTAAGCTTTGGTTTTTGGGTTCATTGGTTTACTTTTTTATCTTCTTCAATTTGAATGTTATTCATAATTATTATCAAATACCATTTTTGCCAGTTGTTTCTGTTTTTATCTCAATTGCATGTGTAAAAATTGTTGAACAGTTTAAAATAGGCAAGTTGCTTATTGTGTCTCTTTTGCTAATCGGTGTTTTTTACCAATCCTTCATCTTTGCAGAGAAGGAGTATTTTAAAATCGATGAAGAACAACATATTATTGGTGATTATATAAGTAAAAACACAGCTGAGCAAGACTTAGTTCTAGTTTCGGTTAATGGACTATCGGTTCATTGTCCTAATATTTTATACAGAGCAAAGCGAAATGGCTGGTCAGTTCCCATTGCTGATATTAATGGTAAAATTGTGTTTAACTTAATGAAAGAAGGTTGTGCACTGTTTGTCATAATTGGCGATACATTACCTTCAGAAGATCTTAAAAAAGTGTATGATTATTTTTATAGCACCACTATTCCTATGAAGAATGGAAAAAATCTGTATTTGATTAATTTCAAAAAGACTGCTGATGGGAAAGTTTATCGGTTAAGTGATTATTTATAGTATTATATTTGATTTATGGCTATTGTAGAAAAAGGCTTAAAAAAAATTAATAAAAAACTGTTTCCTTCAAAACTGTTTTTCGGTCCAGAATACATCGTTTTGGGTGTTAATAATGTTTGCAACTTACACTGTAAAATGTGTGATGTGGGTACAGGGAACTTGGAAACAAATTTCGCTCAAAATTTATTAGGTGCATCGCCTTTAAATATGCCTATTGAATTATTCAAATCCATTGTAGATCAAACAAAAGCCTTTTATCCAAATGCAAAAATTGGCTATGCATTTACCGAACCATTGGTTTATACATTTTTAGGCGAAAGTTTGGAATACGCTCATTCTAAGGGAGTCTATACTTCTCTTACCACCAATGCATTGAATTTAAAACGAAAAGCAGATGAATTGGTTAAAGGTAATTTGAAAGAGCTATTTATATCACTTGATGGATTAGAAAAAACACATAATTTTATTCGTGGTAATAAAAATTCTTTTCAATATGCAATTGAAGGGATTGAGTTAATGCATACTTTAAATCCCAAAATCCCTATTTCTGTTTTTTGTGTCATTACCGAATGGAATTATACTGAATTGTACGATTTTGTTGAGTTTATGAGTCGTCTGCCGATTAAACAATTAGGTTTTATGCATCAAAATTTCACCACCAAAAATCTGTCTGAACACCACAATAAATTATTTGGCCATATTTATCCATCTACTCATTCAAATATTGAGCAAACAACAATTGATGCAATTGATTTAAATGTGTTGGATGCTGAGATTAAAAAGATTAAGTCCTTAAACAGTAAAATTGAAATTTCATTTTCTCCTAATATAGATACCATTGAAAAGCTAGCTACTTTTTATAAACATCCAGAAACAAAAGTTGGAACAACTTGTAATGATGTGTTTACTAATATGATGATAAAATCGGATGGCTCCGTTATTCCTGCACATGGAAGATGTTACAATGTTTCGATGGGAAATATGAATACCAATACCCTTCAGGAAATTTGGAATTCGTCTATTTACGGTAAATTTAGAAGTGACTTAGTAAAAGCAGGTGGCCTTTTTCCTGCTTGCAACAGATGTTGCAGTGCTTTTTAAGTGATTAAAAAATCGAGTAAACAAAAGGCATAATTACAGAGCCTTCCCCCAAGATTAGCAATATCCCAAGGATTATCAATACAAGAATAAAAGGTAACATCCAATACTTTTTCTTTTTGAAAAAAAAGCTAAGTAATTGGCGAGTTGTATTTGCTTTATTCATTGTTTCAAAGATACTTATTTCTACGAAAGTTTTTCAAAATCTGTTCCTTGTTCAATTACAATCCATTGAGCTGTTTTTTTCTTTCGAAACAATCGAAAGGGAATTCCAATAATCAAATAAATGATAAAATAGAGAATGGTACTTATGATCGAACTCCAAATTAATCCTAAAACCATCCAGCCAATAACCAGTTTTTGGGTTATGGAAGGGATTATTAATTGAATTATTAATGGTAAAATTGAGGTACTATAAAATACCCAAGGCGTTTGTTGAATAACAATGAACGTAATTATTCCAACGGAAACAATTCCAGCAAATAGCCATTGTTGCTTTTTACTTTTCGATATTTCTATCGCTCTAGAGTAAATTGACTTAATCGAGATCATAGACATTGTTGGTTTTAAATGCAGGTGGGATTTCAGTTTGCTCATTTTTGAGTAGCAAAAAATCTCCCATGACTAATACATCCATTTCTGTATTAAAAAAACAATTGATTGCATCATTCGGACTGTTTACAATTGGCTCCCCTCTTTTATTGAAGGATGTATTGATAAGGCATGATAGGCCTGTTTTAGCTTTGAATGCTATTAGTAAATCGTAAATGTTTTTATTTTGCACCTTATTGATAGTTTGCACTCTAGCTGTATTGTCCTCATGTATACAAGCAGGTATAGCTTTTCTGTTTTTGGCTAAATAAGTAAAAAGCATATATGGCGAAGGTGTGTTTATTTCAAAATAATCAGAAGCATCTTCCTCCAAAATAATTGGTGCAAATGGTCGAAAGCCTTCACGCATTTTTATTTTTAAATTTAAAAATTCTTTCATGTCTGCAAATGCAGGGCTTGCTAAAATTGAGCGATTACCTAAGGACCTTGGCCCCCATTCAGCTCTTCCATTAAACCAACCTACAATTTTTTTAGATTGTAATGCATCCGCAACTACTTCGTATTTATTTATATTGCTAAGTTGGTGGTACTTTATTTCAGGATGACTTTTTAATACAGTTTCAATTTCTGAATTTGTAAATGATTTTCCTAAATATGCATTTTTAAATTCAACTCTATTTTTATTGTTTAAATAGTGGTGATGAATCAACAATGCTGCCCCCAAAGCTCCTCCGCTATCCCCAGCCGCTGGTTGAATCCAGAAGTTGATTTCTGGAAAACGATCAAGTAATTTACCATTTGATGCACAGTTTAAAGCTACCCCTCCCGATAAACAAATGTTCGTTGTTGGATATTGTTTGAGTGCATACCGAACTAAATTTTCCATTATATCCTCTGTGATAGATTGAACAGAAGCTGCCAGATCCTTGTAGGATTGTTCCATGGATGTCGATTCCGGTTTTCTAGCAGAAAACCCTAGTATCGATTTTAATTTTTCCTCAATATTTTTTGTTGATCTGCTGAAGGAAATATTTTGTTCATTTATTGTAAGTTGCCCCTCATCGTCAACTGATATAAAATGTTTTAATAATAGTTCTTTATAAACAGGCTTGCCATAGGGAGCCAAACCCATTAATTTGTATTCTCCAGAATTTGCTTTGAATCCACAAAAATG
>JBIIOB010000008.1:0-13544 GCA_044337125.1 Bacteroidia bacterium | reverse complement strand
AGCAATCGTGCATTGGGCCAATGCATTATTCGAAATAATACACCCGATGATAGTGTTATTGCCGAAATAAACCCAATGATGCTTAAAACAACACTTCTATTGTTTTCGGCACTGGCTTTAAATTTGAGAATAAATAACAACGGTAAAAATAGAACGGTGAAAAAGAATACGCCAAACACCATCATGATACTTGCACCTGGCCAATGGTTAAATTTAAAGAATGCTCCGAACAGGATCATCAATGATGATACATATCCACTAATTTTCATTGTTTTGTTCATGGTATAATAATGTTTAAATGTTAAAAGTCGATTTGTCTCGTCCTGTATTTCTTTCAATCCATTTTTGCCGAATAGCAAAATGGTTTCTTGATATACAGTGTCGAAGTTCCTGTATTCATCGAGCTTATTTTCAATTAAACAGCAAATGTGATCCAACAGATCGATAATTAAGTCAGGAGAAGTAATTCCCCTGACTTTAATATCGTTTTCAATAAAGGCGATTTGTTCTTCGGTTAAACTAAACATACTTTACACTTGGCTTGAGATCAAGTAAAATATTCATTGTATTAATGAAATCAGTAAACTCATAGATTTTATCTTTCGCACGCTCAGTTCCGGTTTGAGTGAGTGAATAATATTTTCTAATTCGTTTCCCAATGTTAACAGTTTCCGTTGTTACTATTCCTTCTGCTTCCAGCTGATGAAGTAAAGGATAAAGCGCGCCTTCGGTAATAACAATTTTAGAGTCTGTTAACTCTTTTACTTTTTGTGTAATCTCGTACCCGTACATTTGTTTTGTCTCGGATAACAACTTTAAAACGATTGTTTTTAAAGTTCCTTTTATTAACTCTGATGAATACATAACACAAATATACATAAGAAAATTATGTATAAGCAAATTGTGCATTATCAATATTTATTAAAATTCTGATAATCAGCTATATAAAAATTAAATTAATTGAGTAAGGACAAGAATTTGTGGTTTGAAAAAGATTAATTCCATAAAAAAGGGCTGAATTACTCAGCCCTTTTTGGTAGTTATTTTCCCCAATTTTCAATTTCTTCTTTGGTCCAAAGTTCGGGGAAGAAAATTCTGCGTTGATAAGAAGGATGTAAATATTTTTGCCATTCGCTACCACCAGTAGCAGCTTTGTTTTCTCCTTTTGAATTTAAATAATACTCTGCTGTTTTTAAATGAGATAGCGGCCAAACAACATTGTAGGTATGATCAAAATTTCGCAATGCAGTTTTTAATGCTGTTACTTTTTCATCACTTGCATTTAATTTTAAAAAGCGGTTGTAAATGTTTTTGCCCTTGTATTTATTGGCAGTAGCTTTTAAGCTATCAATATAACGGTCTTCAAATTGAGAGAGTGTAAGTGTTTTCTTTCCAGTTTTGTGATCAAGTCCAGCGTCTTTCCAATATAAATTATCAAATAAATAATTCATATCCGAATCAGCATTCACTTGTGCTTTAACTCTACTGTTTACAAGTAGATGTGCATCGGTGCAATACAATTCAATAAATCGGAATTGAGCCGACTGAAAACCACTTGCAGGAGCAAGCGTTAATCTGAATTGATTGTATTGATCATAATCCATTCCTTCGCGCATTACGGCAAACGACTCCGTTAAAATTCCTGAATAACGATTGATACGGTCAATTTTATTAGCAAAAATAGCAGTATCAATAGTTTCGTTGTCAACAATTTGTTTTATTTCGTGCGTAATGAGTTTTAATAACAACTCCGTTACTTGATGATACATAATGAAAATAGGTTCATCCGTAAAGTCAGTTCTTGGTTTTTGTAAGGAAAGCAAAGTGTCTACTTCAACATAATCCCAATAGTTAATTAATTTACTATGAAGGAGTCCTTTTAAATACGTGTTGGGATCTTGTCCCATGTTTCTGTATTTTTCTTCGATTGCTTTTACGATATCGTTGCTCATGTATATTATTTTTTTCGAAGATAATACCAGTTTTTAGATTATCGTTATGAGAAATATCATTTTTTACAATTCTTTTGTCCAAATTGTGTGTATTGACTTATAAACAAAGCGTTTTAGGAGTTGTAATATTGTCACTTTTTCAGTACTATTGTACCTAACTACTCAACAAATCTATGTTTACTAAGTATTGGGAGTTTATATCGAATTTAGGCATTGATCAAACAATAAATCGCGAAAACATAAAGCGGTTAAAATTGACGAATCAGTTGATTTTGATTTCTGTTGTTTTAACCCTTATATATGTTGTTATTTATTATAACTTGGGTTTGATGAAAATTTGTTTTTTTGAGATTGGTGCAGCAAGTTTTTATAGCATTCTCCTTTTTTTCTCTTTTTTCAAATATTATAGACTTGCTCGTTTTCTATTTGTAGTTGCTCTTAATATTCAAATGTATTTTCTTTCTCTCAGTTTAGGAGTTGATTCACAGGTACAATTATTATTTATTCCAATTGCAGCAGTTCCTGTCGTTTTATTCCGATTGAAAAATATTCGATCAATCCTAACTCTTGTTTTGCTAAGTTTATTTTTGCTTATTAGTTTGTATTTCAATAATTACGATAATTTTTTTTTAATTGATATTAAATCTGAACTACTTTTAAAACTTCGTCCGATATTTATAATCACATCATTAATTTGTGAGGTAATCGTTATTTATTCAATTATTAGAAATTATGAAACAAGCGAAGTTAAGCTTGGAAAATCAAACGAATTACTTCAATATCAGTTTCAATCTATGTTCGACAATTCATCCGATGCTTTGTTTTTGGTGGATATGATGAAAAGTAAAATTGTAAAAGCAAACAAACGTGCAGTTGATCTTTTTGAAATGGAAAAGGAGTCCGACTTTTTTGATTATAGTGGATTGGATTTTCATAAAAATGAACCTTCGTTAAAAGAATTGGAAGCTATTCGAACAATTCTATTTGAAAAAGGTTTGTATGAAGGAGAAATTTTATATGCTACAAATTTAGGTAAAGAGTTTTGGGGAGCTCTCGCAATTCGTTTGATTTACATAGGAGGAAAACCTTTTCAGTCGCTCCGTGTAACAGATATTTCGGAACGTAAAAAAGCGGAGCAGTATACAAAAGCATCTTTACAAGAAAAAGAAATTTTGTTGGCGGAAATCCATCACCGTGTAAAAAACAACATGGCAGTTATCAGTGGATTAATTGGTTTGCAATCCAGTTATGTACAAGATGAAAAAGCCAAAGAGCTTTTTGAAGAAAGTAGAAATCGAATACATTCAATGGCATTGATACACGACAAGCTGTATCAACATGAAACGTTTGCGAAAATTGATTTTTCTGGATACATCAATGATTTGGTGGATTATATCAAGAGCTCCTATAATTCAACAGAAACAGATGTTGTTTTTAATGTAACCTGTAACGATATCTTTTTGAATATTCAACAAGCTGTTCCATGCGGATTAATATTGAATGAATTAATATCAAATTCATTTAAACATGCTTTTAAAGATAGACGAGAAGGAGAAGTTAAAATAGTATGTACAAAAATGGGAGGAAAGTTTACAATGATGGTAAGTGATGATGGATGCGGGTATGATGTGGAGACTAAACTAAAAGCTTCTAGCACTTTAGGCTTAACATTGATTAATGCACTCGTAGATCAGTTAAGTGGCACTATTAAAACAACCAATCACAAAGGTACAGCTTATTATATATCATTTGAGGGTTAGGCATATGAAAAAAGTATTGATAGTAGAGGATGAAGCAATTGTGGCGATGGAAAATAAGATGAATTTGACAAGAGCAGGCTTACTAGTTATGGGAACGGTTTCCTCTGCTGAAGATGCTATTTTAAAGATTCGTGATGAAGTCCCTGATTTAATTTTGATGGATATTAAATTAAAAGGAAATTTAAATGGGATTGAAGCAGTTTCAATTATTCGTGAGAAAAATAATATCCCAGTGGTGTTTTTAACAGGAAACTCTGACAATAAAACACAATTATTAATGAAAGAAATTCCAAATACCACCTATTTGTTAAAACCTGTTTTAACAAATGATCTGATTGCCTCAGTTCAAAAGATGATCGATTCTCAACCTGCTCATTAAATCGATTGATTGTACATTATGTCTATAGCACTCGATCGTCTTACTCAATTACGCCAATTACTCAAAATTGAGCGCGATGAAGATTTTGAACAATACAAAGCCCATTTTTCTCGAAACAATATTAATTACCGAAAACAAAATGGTGTAACCTGGTACCCAATTATTATATCAAATATTGAAATTGGATTAGGAGAATACTTAAATATTGACGTTGAGCGGACAACTAATCACAATGAACCACATCAGTTTTCAGGTGGAAAAATTGCATCCTTATTTTCTAATAATCATCAAGATGCAACTCCGCTGAATGGAACCATTAAAGTAATCAATCAAAATAAATTGAGGCTTTCTCTTTCTGTTGATGATTTGCCAGAATGGTGTGATGATGGTAAACTTGGAATTAATATTTTGTTTGATGAAACAAGTTTTAAAGAAATGGACATAGCATTGGAAAAAGTGATCAATGCAAAACATAATCGTTTGTCAGAACTTAGAGATGTACTATATAGTATAAAACCAGCTGAATTTGATAAAGAAAATGAACAACTTCAAATTACTGGTTTAAACCAATCACAAAACGAAGCAGTAAAAAAGATTATAGCAGCAAAAGACATTGCTATTATTCACGGTCCACCTGGTACAGGTAAAACAACCACATTAGTTCAGGCTATTCGTCAAACTTTAAACTCAGAGCGACAAGTACTCGTTTGTAGTTCGAGTAATACAGCTGTTGATTTACTTACCGAAAAATTACATCGAGAAGGCATTAATGTTTTACGATTAGGAAACCCAGCGCGTATAGCCGATGATGTTATAAACAATACATTGGATGCGAAAATTGCTGCACATGAATCGTATAAAGATTTAAAAAGCTATCGCAAAACAGCAGATGAATATTTTCGGATGGCAGGTAAATACAAGCGCAATTTTGGAAAAGCAGAGCGGGAGCAACGTCAGTTATTATACATTGAAGCACGAAAAATATTACAAGAGGCACGACAGCTAGAAGATTTTATTTTACACGAACAATTTGATAAAGCGCAAGTAATTGCGTGTACTCCAGTAGTTTCATCTGGAAGGATGATGCGCGACAAACATTTTACGACAGTTTTTATTGATGAAGCAGCACAAGCATTGGAGCCCATGTGTTGGATTCCAATTACACGTAGTGACCGTGTTGTTTTTGCTGGTGATCATTTTCAGTTGCCACCTACAGTTAAATCGAAAAAGGCAGAAGCTATGGGACTGAAAGAAACATTGATGGAAAGATGTATGAATCTTGAAAATGTTTCAATTATGTTGAATACACAATATCGCATGAATGAAAAGATTATGAATTTTTCAAATCATCATTTTTATCATGATGGATTAAAAGCCGATGCCTCGGTGAAAGATACTTTATTGAGTTTTGATGAAAATGAAATTTTATTGCATTCACCCTTTGACTTTATAGATACTGCTGGTTGTGGGTATAGTGAATTGTTGAATCCAGAAAGCTTGAGTACCTCTAATCCAGACGAAGCGCAATTGCTTATGAACCATTTGAAAAGTTTGCTTGAGCAATATGAACAAAGTAATAAACAAAACAGAAGGATTAGCATAGGAATTATTTCCCCTTATAAAGAACAAGTTCAATTATTAACTACTAAAATTGCTGAAGATGATTTCCTAAAATCCTTTTCTTCTCAAATTGCAATAAAAACAGTTGATGGTTTTCAAGGGCAAGAACGTGATGTAATTTATATCAGTTTGGTTCGTTCTAACGATAGTCAAGAAATAGGTTTTTTAAGTGATACTCGCAGAATGAATGTTGCACTTACTCGTGCTAAAAAGAAATTGGTGGTAATTGGCGATAGTTCAACCTTTGGAAATCATCCCTTTTATAAATCCTTTTTAGATTATACCGAATCAATTGGTGCATACAAAAGTGCTTGGGAGTTTATTTCTTAATATTAATTTAATTTTAAAAAGGATTTTCATAATAAACATTTTGGTACTTTTGTAATACAATATAAGTGATCACCCTATAAGAGGTCTTTTAATAAAAGATTATTCCGAAACCACTTCATCTAAACTACTCAACCAGATGAAGTACCTATTTAAAATTGTATCAAAAAACGATCAACCAAATGTGCATGCACTATTCTTTTGGATTACATTAATTTTATCTATTCCTTTGTTTGCCTACCTGTTTTTGAAGTATTACAATTAATCATTTCTTAATTATTCGGTAAAATGCCCATGATATTCATGTGCCTATCTTTGCATTGTGAATAAATCAATTATTTAAACATTTAATGAATTATAGATCTATCCTAATTCATTGCCAATTTAAAGTGTTTTACTTTAAAAATTCTTCCTCCACCATATTTTCCCTTACTGTTATTTCCAAAAACTTAATCCAAATGAAAAAAGTATTTTATTGGTTTCAAGATCTTTTTATTAATCTTTTAATTAAAAGGTTATCTGCTGCACTTTATTCACCTTTTAAATCTTCAATTATTCTTGAAGAAGAGCAGTTGTTTATCTAATGGTGGGTATAAAAAAACGTAAGGTTGATGTAGTTGTAATATCTGATGTCCACCTAGGCACCTATGGATGCCATGCAACTGAACTGCTTCAATATTTAAAAACGATTAAACCCAAGAAAATAATATTGAATGGTGATATTATTGACATTTGGCAGTTTAGTAAACATTATTGGCCAGCTAGTCATATGCAAGTCATTAAACATTTAACAGGTTTGATTGCTAAGGGAACAAAAGTAGTTTATGTAACAGGTAATCATGATGAAATGCTTCGAAAGTTTACTGGGTTTAAGATGAGTTCTTTTAAAATTGTTAATAAAGTAGTATTAAACCTGGATGGCAAAAAAGCTTGGATATTTCATGGTGATGTATTTGACGTTACCATGCAACATTCTAAATGGTTAGCAAAACTTGGAGCTGTTGGTTATGATTCCCTGATTTTGATAAACAGCTTTGTGAATTTTTGTTCTAAGAAAATGGGAAGAGGCAAAATTTCACTTTCTAAAAAAATAAAAAATAGTGTTAAAAGTGCTGTTAAATTCATTAATAATTTTGAAGATACCGCTGCCGAAATTGGGATCTCAAATGAATACGATTATGTTGTTTGTGGCCATATTCACCAACCGGAAATGAGAGAAATTAAAAATGATAAAGGTTCAATATTGTATTTGAACTCTGGAGATTGGATTGAGAATTTAACGGCATTGGAATTTAATGAAGGTAAATGGTCAATTTATAAGTACAACGATGATGAAGTTGCTAAATCTATTGATATAAAAAAGTCAAAAGACCATAAACAAAAGAGCAATCAATTGTTTGAAGAATTAGTTAATGAATTTAATTTAATGAAACGAGCATAATGAAAATATTATATGCAATACAAGGAACTGGTAATGGACATTTAAGTAGAGCAAGGGACATTGTTCCTCTTCTGCAAAAAAAGGGCTCTGTGGATGTTTTGCTAAGTGGAATCCAAGCGGATGTAAAAGTGCCATTTGAGATTAAATATCGATTTAAAGGTTTAAGTTTTGTTTTTGGAAAAAATGGTGGTGTGGATATCGTTAGCACGTATTTAAAAATGGATACGAAAGAGTTGCTTAAAGATATTAGTCAAATTCCAATTGAACAATACGATATTATATTTAATGATTTTGAACCTGTTACCGCATGGGCCTGTAAACAAAAGGGATTGCAATGTATATCCTTAAGTCATCAATGTGCTGTCCTTTCTAAAAACGCTCCTAAACCAGACAAAAAAGATCCACTAGGTAAGGCTGTTTTGAAATATTATGCTCCCACCACTGCACAATATGGATTTCATTTTTCAGAGTTCGGAAAAAATATATTTACACCAGTAATCCGAAAGGAAGTAAGAGATATAAAAGTAAAGAATGAGCGCTATTATACAGTTTATTTGCCAGCTTATGATGATGAACGGATTGTGAAACATTTGAAAAAATTCAAATCTGCTGAATGGCAAGTATTTAGCAAGCACAACAAAAAAAGTTTTACAGATGGTAATGTTACCATACAGCCTATTGATAATGAACTGTTTTTAAAAAGTATGGCTAATTGTAAAGGTGTTTTGTGTGGTGCCGGTTTTGAAACACCTGCAGAAGCATTGTTCTTAGGTAAAAAATTATTGGTAATTCCTATGAAAACCCAATATGAACAACAATGTAACGCTGCAGCATTGAAAAAAATGGGAGTTCCCGTAATGAAAAGTTTAAAGAAAAAGAATTACCCAATAATAAAAGAATGGTTGGAATACGGTAAAACCATTTCTGTAGATTATCCTGATATTACGGAGCAAATTCTGGATACGATTATTAAAAATCATTATCATAAAAAAATTTATAGCCCTAATTTTTCCTGGGATATAAATTATCCTGTTGCTCAGGCAAGTATTTAATAATTGATTTTTGTTTTTTGAGTTATGTTGAATAGGCAATCTTTTGGTGACGATTTTAATTGGGGAATATCTACTGCTGCTTATCAGATTGAAGGTGCTCATGAACATGATGGCAAAGGTCCATCAATTTGGGATACCTTTTCGAATAAGAAAGGAACCATTCTAGGAAATCATAATGGAAATGATGCTTGTAATTTTTATCATTTCTATGAAAAAGATTTACAATTACTTCACTATTTGAATATTCCCAATTATCGATTTTCTTTATCATGGTCACGCATTCTACCTAATGGTATTGGGGATATTAATTATAAAGGTTTGGATTTTTATGATCGATTAATTGATTATTCATTAGAGTTAGGAATTAAACCTTGGGTTACACTTTACCATTGGGATTTGCCGCATGCATTGGAGCTTAAAGGTGGTTGGACAAATCGTGATGTCGTGAGTTGGTTTAAAGACTATGTTGCACTTTGTGCAAAAAAATTTGGTGATCGTGTTGATAACTGGATGGTGTTAAACGAACCCATGGTATTTACTGGTGCAGGTTATTTTTTAGGGGTTCATGCTCCTGGAAAGCGGGGACTTAAAAATTTTATTCCTGCTGTTCATCATGCAGCCTTATGTCAGACTGAAGGGGCAAGGGTTTTAAAGGATCACAACGCTCAATTGAATGTTGGTACCACTTTTTCGTGTTCTCATTTAGAGCCAGCAACAAATTCTGAAAAAGATATTCGAGCCACACAAAAAATTGATGCTTTATTGAATCGTTTATTTATTGAACCATCCTTAGGCTTGATGTATCCTACGGAAGATTTGAAATTGCTTGAGCGAATATATAATTACTTTAAACCTAATGATGAAAAGTTGCTTCAATACGATTTTGATTTTATAGGAATTCAGAACTATACACGTGAAATAGTTTCTCATTCTTATTTTGTTCCATTAGTAAATGCAAAAATTGTAAAAGCTAATAAACGGAATGTCCCTTATACACAAATGAATTGGGAGGTATATCCCGAATCAATCTATCATATTTTAAAAAAATACGATAATTACCCTCAAATTAAAAACCTAATTGTTACTGAAAACGGATCAGCTTTTCATGATAAATTAATTGATGGGAAAGTGATTGATGATGAACGCACCAATTATTTAAATAGCCATATCGAACAGGTATTAAGAGCAAAGCATGAAGGAGTAAAGGTGAATGGTTATTTTGTTTGGACATTCACTGATAATTTTGAATGGGCAGAAGGTTACCAGCCACGTTTTGGTTTGGTATACGTAGATTTTAAAACGCAACAACGTATTATCAAGCAATCAGGGTATTGGTACAAGCAATTCTTGCAATTGAGTTAGAGTTTAATTCCTATTATTAAAATATCATCTGTTTGTTCATTGTTGTTTTTCCATTCGGTATGCAATCGTTCTAATTCGAACTGTTGTGTTTGAATCGAATATTTAGAGGTTTTAACAAAAGATTCTTTGAGTTTTTTGACCATGAATTTTTTGTTCTTTTCACCTCCGAACTGATCAGCATACCCGTCCGATGTTAAATACAATCTGTCGCCAGATTTAAATTTTATTTCTTGACTTTCATAGAATCGCTCATCTTCAATTCTTAAACCTCCAATTGGATAACGTGAGCCATCATATTTATTTAACTCTCCATCTACATAATGGTAAATAGGACGTAATGCTCCGGAAAAATGGATTTTATTTAAATCAAGATCAATACAGCAAAGAGCAATATCCATTCCATCGTATGGATGTTTTTCTTCGTCAATTAAATCCATTGAATAGCTAAAAGCTTTTTTTAATTTATGATCTAGACGTTGCAAAACGAATGAAACATCCGTGTTTTTTTCTTCTATTACAATTTGATTTAATAAACTTATTCCTAATACAGACATGAAAGCCCCGGGTATTCCATGTCCAGTGCAATCAGCAACAGCAACTAAAACCTTGTTTTCGATACGTGTAAACCAATAAAAATCACCACTAACTATATCCTTTGGTTTATAAATTAAGAATGACTCTGGAAACAATCGTAACAAATGTTTTTCTTTTAACATCATTCCTTCTTGAATCCGCTTTGCGTAGATGATGCTATCGTTTAGTTCATCTTTTTTATTGTTAGGTCGTGTGTTTTTTAATCGTATTTGAAATTTCGTTTGATTGGTGTTAACCAATTGATTTATAAATGCAACGAATATTTTTATTGGACTAAAATTGTTTTTCAACCTCCAGCTATTTATGGATATATAATTCATAATATCAATTCTATGTTGCAATAATACAGACATAAAAAGACTTGATTATGTTGATAAAATAAAGGAATTGTTAATTAAGAGGAATGTACAATATAAAGTTATTAAACCTCTATTTGAATAGACAAATAAGGTTAGGTGTAAGTATTTTACTTTTTTTGTTTCTAATTTTCAGTTGAGTATTTGTCTCATTTATTTTTTTATGCTCTTCCAGGAACAATTATTTTACATACTTAACATATATCATTGTAATTATTTTGTTTTCGTTTACAAATCGTCTCATTTCTTAAGTATTCAATAATAATTAGCTGTCTTTCAATTAAGGTGTTAGTTTCATTTTTGTACCGTAATAAAAATCTAATCAATCACAAAAACAAAAATGAAAATCAATCTAAAAACAGCATTAATTGGTTTGTCTGCATTTGCGCTTTCGCAAAGCGAAAGTAGCGCTCAGATAAGCATTTTGCAGGATTATAAAAATTATACTTCTGCTGCAATTGGTACTTTTCAGAATGTAAATTTTAGAGAAGCTGGTTTCTCAGGTTTATATCCAATTGCAAACACAAATGGAAAAGAATTTTGGACCGTATCAGATAGAGGTGTTAATGTGGATGCAAAAAATGCAAATCTTGCAGGTTGCCGTCCTACATATGACAAAATTTATGGATTCCCAAACTATGCTCCAAAGATTCATAGAATTAGAGTGAATGGAGACTCCATTCAAATATTGCAAACAATTCCATTGAAACGTCCAGGTGGAACAACTGCAACAGGTATTATTAACCCAACAGGTTATGGAAGCACAGCTGCTGAAGTAGCATCAACTGACACCGTTCAAAATTGTGCAAACTTTGCTTCTAAGGTAGCTGCAAAAGATATTTGGGGAATTGATTCCGAAGGAATTGCAGTTGACAGAGATGGTAATTTTTGGATTTGTGAAGAAGGTGGTCCAACTATTTGGAAAGTTGCACCTAATGGAGTTGTTATAAGCAGATACACTCCTTATGCAAATTTACCAGGCGCACAACCAGAGGATATTGCAATTGATACTGTTTTTAAATACAGAAAAAACAACAGAGGTTTTGAAGGAATTTCAATTGCACCTAATGGAAAAATTTATGCAATTATTCAAAGTCCAATTTTGTATCCTACACAAAGTGTTGGCGAAAACACAAGAGTACATCGTATTTTGGAAATTGATCCAACAACAAATGCACAACGTATGTTTGTTTATTTGAATGACGGAATTATTGGTGCAAGCGGTTCGAATCAAATACGTTTGAGAGATTGGAAAATTGGTGATATGGTTGCTATTAACAATAACGAATTTTTAGTTCTTGAAGCTGCATTGCGTGGCACAACTGATATCAAAAGAATGTATAAAATTGATATCTCAGCTGCAACAAATGTTACTTCTGGATTATACAGTGGTGTAACATTAGAAGCATTAGTTGATGCTACTGGTTTAACTGCAAATGGAATTACCCCTGTAACTAAAACGTTATTTATGGATTTATTAGCCAACGGCTGGAATCCAGTTTTAGATAAAGCAGAAGGATTAGCAATTATTAATGATAGTACAATTGCTATTGGTAATGATAATGATTATGCACAAACTACATTAGCTGGTGCAGAAGATGGAATTGCAGTAGCAACTACAAATTTAAGTCATGTGGTTACGTACCGTTTATCAGGAACAAACAAAATTCAAAATTTTCAATCAGTTGAGCCATTGTTAAGTCAAGGTGTAACTGGTCCAAGTACGATTCAAACACCTTACATGCATCCGAGCATACCTGGTGCAACATTCACATCCATATTATCAGCAGGCGAAACAGTAGGTTCATATAAGTTAGCTGGTTTAGGTGATGGTTTAGGAGCATATGATAATAATGATGGAACATTTACTTTGTTGATGAATCATGAAATGGGTGCAACAGCAGGTGTTGTTCGTGCACATGGTTCAACAGGAGCATTTGTATCAAAATGGGTAATCAATAAAAACAACTTGTCAGTAGTAAGTGGAACTGATTTAATTCAATCGGTAAACTTATGGAATGGAACAGGTTATACAACATACAATACAGGAAGTCCAATGACAACTGGTTTTGGTCGTTTTTGTTCAGCAGATTTACCGAATGTATCCGCATTTTATAATGCAGCTACAGGTAAAGGAACACAAGAGCGTATCTTTATGAATGGTGAAGAGAGCGGTCCAGAAGGAAGAATGTTTGCTCATATAGCAAGCGGTCCAAATTCAGGTGTAAGCTATGAATTACCATACTTAGGGAAATTTAGTTCAGAAAACAATGTAGCTTGTCCAAGTTCAGGTGATAAAACGGTAGTTGTAGGTTTAGATGATGCAACTCCTGGTCAAGTTTATTTTTACATAGGAACAAAAACCAATGCAGGAACAGAAATTGAGAAAGCAGGTTTATCAAATGGTAACTTGTATGGTGTAGCTGTAACAGGTTTGTTGGCAGAAACAAGTGCAAGTATTCCAACTGCTGGAACAACATTCTCGTTAGTTGATTTAGGTCAAGTTCAAAACACAACAGGAGCAACGTTAAACACGGCAAGTAATACAGCAGGTGTAACAACATTCTTGCGTCCAGAAGACGGAGCTTGGGATCCTTCTAATGCAAATGATTTTTATTTTGTAACAACAAATTCATTCTCAAGTCCAAGTCGTTTGTGGAAATTACATTTTACAAATGTATTGATGCCAGAATTGGGTGGA
>JBIIOB010000243.1:0-4241 GCA_044337125.1 Bacteroidia bacterium | reverse complement strand
ACATAAAACCTCCTGTGGCCAATAACACGGTTCCAAAAAAGCCTTTAATGTAATTGGTATTTGAAATGGTATGCCAAAGATGTAAAAACGGATTTTTGTCCGATTTCAATTTTAAATGCTCATTGATTGGTTTCATAAAGATTACCAACACAACTCCAATTGCAATAGAAAAAATAACAATCATCATAAATGGTGAATGCCATCCATAATTATTGGCCAACCACAAACCAATTGGAATTCCTAAAACCTGGCTAACACCAAATGCCATTTGAACAAAACCCATTACTCGTCCACGTAACTGCATGGCAAACAAATCAGAAATAATTGCAAAACTGATAGAGCTAATGACACCACCAAACAATCCAGTAACAATGCGAGCAGCCAATAACAATTCATAGTTGGGAGCCAAGGCACAAAACAAAGTACCCAATACGAAACCTGTGTAAAAGAAAATCAATAACTTTTTGCGATCAAACTTATCAGCAAAACCTGCGGCTAATAAACCAGATGCACCAGCACTAAATGCATAGGCAGATACTACCAAACCAAACTCGGATGGGAGTATTTTCAACTCTGGCATTAGTATGGCACCCAAAGGCGACAATACCATAAAGTCCAACACAACAGTGAACTGAAGTATAGCAAGGATGGCTACAATAAATGCTTGGTAGCTGGTAAATTTATTTTGAATTGTAGTATTTTCCATAGCTGTTTAAGTTCAGTTCTTTAATACTCGAAAGTAGTATTATTTTCAGGGTTCACGAGTTTGTAACTCTTACGCACTTCGTTGTAATAACAATGTATAAAATTTGTTTGTCCCTCCAATTGATCATACAACAAAGAATTCACAACAAATATTTTTTTACTTTTTGATGGCAATTTGCTCTCAAAAAAACACCATACAGCCTCCTCCTCTATCTCATACCCAACATAGGTTAATTCTGCTAATTTTTTATCGATGCTAATAATCAGATGTTTTTTTATATAATCTTGAATCAAACCACTTGTAACAGGGTCACGCTTTGTTAAATCAACTTGCTTGTGGTAAATAGCGTGAAGTGCTGATTGCAAATCGTCTTGAAACAATTTGCAACTTACATTTAATTCTTTTGTTTTACTATCGATTCTGATTTCCGTAACTCCTACATAAAAAGGATGTCTCTTCGAACTAAACGAAGCGAACAAAATCATACACAGAAAAAGCAAACAGAAAAAAGTAGACTTGAAAATAAATTGTTTATTTTGCATGGATACAAAAGTACTGAAAATTGAGCGACTTTAATCTTTGGTTTATAACAGGCATTGAACACATTGCAGATTGGCAAGGGTATGACCATATTCTTTTCCTATTAGCGCTGTGCGGTGTTTATGAAATAAAACAATGGAAAAATGTGCTAGTGCTAATTACTGCTTTTACCATTGGACACTCCATTACACTTGCGCTTAGTGTTACCAATGCTTTTAGCATCAACAGTGAAATCATTGAATTTTTAATTCCCATCACCATCATTTTAACGGCAAGCTATAACCTTTATATAAACTATAAAAACAAACAGAACAATACTAAATTTAGCTACGGAGCCGCATTGTTCTTCGGCTTTATTCATGGAATGGGCTTTTCTTATCTATTAAAATCATTATTGGGTAAATCCGAAAATATTCTATCCCCATTATTTGCCTTTAATATAGGTTTAGAGGCCGGTCAAATAATTATAGTCGCCAGCATTCTGATTATTTCATTATTTTTAACTTCCGTTCTTAAAATCAATCCAAAACTTAAAAACAATTTTATCTCTTTGGGTGTTTTAATCATTGCAAGTATTATGGCATTTGAACGATTGCCTGCATTAACAAATTAAGATCATGACTAAAAAATTACTTTCATTAATTGTAGCGATATTCAGCATTCTGCTTACGAATGCTCAAAACACACAAAACAATCCAACTTCCAATCACGGAAATAAATTTGAGCAATTGGGCACTACCCTGCCTGATGCAAACACTTACCGTACTGCATCTGGTGCACCGGGACATGAATACTGGCAACAAAAAGCAGATTATAAAATTGATGCTACGCTTGATGAAAAAGACTTGCGTTTGCATGGTGAAGAAGAAATTACCTATTACAACAACTCACCCGATGTTTTAAATTACTTGTGGTTACAATTGGATGAAAATCAACACAACCCCAACAACGAAGCAAATAATTTTGATGACAGTAAAAAATCACTTCCTCTTACCAATAATCAATTGGATGGATTAGAATTCAAAAAAAACTTAGAAGGTTATGGAGTAAATATTTTAAGTGTTACCGACAAAGCAGGCAAAGCATTAAAATACACCATCAACTATACTATGATGCGCATTGATTTAGAAACTCCGTTAGCATCCAAACAAAATTTTACCTTCAAAATAAAATGGAATTATAAAATCCCAGAACGCCTTAAAATTGGCGGACGTGGCGGTTACGAAACATTTACAGAAGATGGCAATGCAGTGTTCACCATCACACAATGGTATCCTCGTATGTGTGTGTACAGCGATTACCAAGGATGGAACAACAAACAATTTACAGGAAGAGGAGAATTTGCATTGGTATTTGGAAATTTTGAAGTGTCGATGAAAGTTCCTGCCGACCATATAATCGCTGCTACAGGAACTTGCATGAATGTGAATGAACTAGTTACTGCAGAACAATTAAACAGATGGAAAAAAGCACAAACGGCAGAAAGTCCTGTTGAAGTAGTTACGCTTGCTGAAGCAAAAAGCAAAGAAACAAATCCCGACAAAACAAATTTTAAAACTTGGAAATTCAAAGCAGAAAATGTTCGCGATTTTGCATGGGGAAGCTCACGTAAATTTGTTTGGGATGCCATGGCACAAAATGTAAATGGTAAAAACATTATGTGTATGAGTTATTATCCTAAAGAAGCGTATGCCTTGTATAATAAATACTCAACCAAAACAATTGCACATACAGTTAAAACTTATTCCAAATTCACAATCCCTTATCCATATCCAGTTGCAATAAGTGTGGAGGCATCAAACGGAATGGAGTATCCAATGATTTCATTCAATTTTGGAAGAACCGAAGCGGATGGGACTTATACTTCTCGCACAAAGTATGGAATGATTGGCGTTATCATACATGAAGTGGGACACAACTTTTTCCCAATGATTATCAATAGCGATGAACGCCAATGGGCATGGATGGATGAAGGACTAAATACATTTGTTCAATTTTTAACAGAGCAGGAATTTGATAATAATTATCCGTCATCTCGCGGTCCTGCCCACAAAATTGTGGATTATATGCGTATGCCTAAAAATCAATTGGAACCCATTATGACCAATACCGAAAACATTGCTCAATATGGCAACAATGCGTATGGAAAACCTGCAACAGCATTAAATATTTTACGTGAAACCGTAATGGGTAGAGAACTGTTTGATTATGCATTTAAAGAATATTGCACTCGTTGGGCATTTAAACATCCAGCACCTGCCGATTTTTTCAGAACAATGGAAGATGCTTCAGGTGTTGATTTAGATTGGTTTTGGAGAGGATGGTTTTACGATATCCAACCAGTAGATATTTCATTGGATTCTGTAATTGCATTTACTGTTGATTCACCAAGAAAAGTATTAGAAGGTTCGGATACTGTAATTACACGAAAAACAAAAGTAAAAGAAGAGTTTTTACACGTTTCTAGATTAAGAAACAAACAAGCAGGAATGACTTTCTTGGTTGACAAAGACACAACACTTCGTGATTTCTACTATTACTACAAGCCGGAACCAGTAACGAAAGAAACGACTACTATTAAAGATAAATATGAAAATCTTTCATTGCTAGATAAAGAAGAATTCAAAAAGTATGAAGATAAGTTTTACTACGAATTAAATTTTAGCAATAAAGGTGGATTAGTGATGCCAATTATTGTTCAATGGAACTACAAAGATGGCACTAGTGAAACAGAATACATCAGTGCCTACATCTGGCGCAAGGATGAACAGAAAGTAACAAAGACCTTTGCAAAGGACAAAGAAGTTGTTGCTATTAAAATAGATCCATTTAAAGAGACTGCCGATATTGACGAAAATAACAATTCCTGGCCAAAAGTTAAATCGGAATCTCGTTTTGATTTATACAAAACAAAGGTTACCACCAAATACGAAAACAAGGAACAAAACCCAATGCAGAAAAAATTGTCTGAAAAGAAATAATCTTAACAAAAAAA
>JBIIOB010000242.1:0-4259 GCA_044337125.1 Bacteroidia bacterium | reverse complement strand
CAATTTGTATTTATTACTTGCTAAATCAGGATTGTAAAACACAAAACTCTTATTAGATTGTCGGTTATTCGGATTCGTAAGTGCTTGTGTCTTATCATTTAAAGTGTTGTATTGCCATATTTCGTAGGGGTAAGAGCTTGGTTCATTTTCAAACTTCTGCTTGCTGTCAGGAACTCCGTACTGTAAATAAACCCTTCCTCTATCGGTATCATACCCTTTTAAACCATAAGTAGCATATTCTTTATTAACCTTTTGCACTTCCTTATAATACTCCAACCAAGCATATTCCGGACTTGTTGGAAAACGTGATTGCCAAAAATTATAAAGGTACTGCTGCATAGTAACAATATCTTTCCCTTTCAATTGATTTTCTAAATATTGTATTTCAGCAGAAGAAGAAATTGGTCGAAGACAACGTAAATATTGAGAAAGTGTATCTAGATTCTTATAATTGCTTACAAAAGTTCCTTCTACTTTTATGGCGTTTAAATCATCGAAACTAAATGCTGCTTGTTTATTTTGACGATCAAGACTAACCGTTTGTTCTGCTTGAATTTTATTTTGTGCATCACGTACTTCAATCACAAATATATATTTCCCTGTCGGTAAAGTCTCAATATTCAATTCTGCTAACAATATATTGGCATCATTTGCTATTTGTTTTGAAAAAGCAGAAAATTCATTCAATTTAACTTTAGTCTCCTCATTTTTCAAATAATAACTGATAAGCATCTTCTGATTTTCACCCAAAATCTTTTTTGCATTATAGACTTCTGCATAAAACTTAAATTTTGTGATGTTCTCAGGATAAAAGGTTGCAACATAAGGCATTAAGTCGTATCCGCTTTTTGTCAATATGCTTGGATTAGTTGATTTAGTGTACGATTCTAGTAATTGAACATCCGAAACAGTAATTCGATCGAGTGGAAAATCAATTTTGATGGGCATTTTAGCAGTAAAAGGCTTAGCGTTTGTGCTATTTTTATCGGCAATCGAGATTTCCATCTCATAGATTCCATTTGCCAATACAAAACGTTGCTGGTCAATAAAATTCGGCAATCCTTTGCTGGTATCCGCTATTTCTGGGCTGCTTAAGGTGTATTTCTGTGCATTCTTGATTTCTCCATTTAAGCGAAAAGCAACAGAAACGTCAATTGCTCCCTGAAACTTACCATTTGTATTTTTAACAAACTTAACGGTATTGCCTATAACTGAGAGATAGGTCTCCAAATAGGGTTCTTTATCAGGAATATTGAATGTAGCGGATGTTAAATAGGCTGTGATATTTGTGGAAAACAAATTACCTGACAAAGCTAAACATAAGATAATCAAATAGTTTTTCATAATTAATAGCGTTTACATGAATGGTTTTAGGCAAACGGGGAGTAAACAAAGTTAAGGAAATAAAATATTTTTTACACTTTTTATTTTGTGATTAAAAAAAAATAGTACTTTCGCAGCGGAGAAATGGCAGAGTGGTCGATTGCGGCAGTCTTGAAAACTGTTGAGGGTCACACCTCCGGGGGTTCGAATCCCTCTTTCTCCGCTTAATAAATAAAAAAGTCCCGCTAATGCGGGACTTTTTTATTATACCAAACAGCTGTCATCATTATTATGCCTATTAAAACAAGGAAGCCTTTAAATCAATTGATTTAAAGGCTTCCTTTATGGAAATAGAATCAATTATCCTTTTTTAACAAATTTTGTAAGAATAACAATTGTTTGCTCGTTAATCTTCCCTTCTATTTGTTCTGCATTATCAAAAACCAATTTTATTTTCTTAACTACGGTTCCTTTTGAAGCTGTAAAGTTTGTTCCTTTAACATTCAAGGCTTGTGTTAACACAACAGTGTCACCATTTTCAAGAACATTTCCAAAAGCATCTTTATGTACATCTGCTTTTTCGAAAGCACTTAATGCCCACTGTATCGTGTTTTCGTCATAATCGACCGAACTAATTAAATCACTCGCCCACGCTTCCTCTTTTAAGCTATGTAGTATGCGGTAGCTCAAAGCTTGTACACTTGGCTCTGGATTCCAAATGCTACCTTCTAAACATCGCCAATGAAAACTTGCCTCTTTATTATCGATGGATGAAAAACAAGTGTTGCAAAGAGCTACTTGATTTTCAACAACATCATCGTTTTTAGGACTTACAGTATATTCTATACTTGCTTCTTCTGCATTACAAAGTTCGCATTGTCCTTGATTTCTATCCTTTAGTTTCTGATTAATTGACATGTAATTCTATATTGTAATTATTAATTTAGCATCTGCTAATGGCGACAAAAGTAGAAGATATTTTAGAATAAGTACCTTACACTAGCTGTTTAGAATTTCTCTTAATTAGAATAGAGCATTTAAAGAATCCTAATTGCTATTTTGTATACTTTATTATCTTTATCCTACTAAATCAGAATACTATGATTAAACAATCGAAGGACAATGTATTCAATATGCTGGTAATTGTTGCAGCACTTGGCTATTTTGTTGATATATATGACTTGTTATTATTCCTTGTTGAACGAAGAGATAGCTTAAAAGAAATTCTAGGTGCAAGTGCTAGTAATGATGAAATACAACGTGTAGGTAAGCAGCTATTAAATTGGCAAATGGGTGGAATGCTGATTGGTGGAATATTTTGGGGGATTTTGGGTGATAAAAAAGGCCGTCTTTCTGTTTTATTTGGTTCTATTTTACTTTATTCCATTGCAAATATTGCCAATGGGTTTGTTCAATCGGTTCCACAATATGCTATTCTGCGATTTATATCTGGATTTGGATTAGCGGGTGAATTAGGTGCAGGGATTACCTTGGTGAGTGAAACGATGAGCAAAGAAAAACGTGGAATAGGCACTATGATCGTGGCAACAATTGGCGTATTCGGAGCTGTTGTAGCTGGATTTATGGGTAATGTAATTGAAAACTGGAGGTATTCATTTTTTCTTGGAGGAGGAATGGGATTAGCCTTATTACTTATGCGCATTGGTGTTTTTGAATCTGGAATGTTTGAATCGGTAAAAGAAAAAAAGGTAGCACGTGGAAATATTTTGAGCCTATTTAAAAGTAGAAAAAACACTTTCAAATACTTGAATATCATTTTAGTGGCTGTACCTGTTTGGTATGTTATGGGCGTATTGGTAGGCTTTGCACCCGAAATGATGGAAAAGTTAGGAGTACAATCATTTGTGCCTGAAAATGGAAAATGTGTGATGTTTGCCTACCTAGGGATAACCATAGGTGATTTTGGAAGTGGTTTATTAAGTCAACTTTTAAAAAGTAGAAAAAAAGCCTTGGGTACGTTTTTATTTTTAACTGGAATTGGAATTGTTCTTTATTTTACGGTAGCAACCTATTCTGAATTTGCATTTTATTCAACAATATTATTTATAGGATTTGCAACAGGTTACTGGGCAGTATTTATGAGTACTGCATCTGAATTATTCGGAACAAACATCAGAGCTACTGTTACAACCACTGCTCCTAACTTTGTAAGAGGATCTTTGATTTTTGTAACAATGCTTATCGATTTAATTGGATTGTATACCAACCGAATTGAAGCAATCATCATCACAGGAATTGTATTATTTATTATTGCCATTCTTTCACTTTGGAAATTGGAAGAGACGTTTAACAAAGATTTAAATTATATTGAAGAATCACACATTGTTTAAGAAAAGTATATGAGCAAAAAAACAGTTATCATTGGCGCTTCTGACAATACAGAACGTTATTCATACAAAGCGACCATTGCGTTGCAAAAACACAATCATGAAGTAATCCCAATTGGTATTAGAAAAGGTAATATTAATGGAATAGACATCATTTTAGAGCGTCCTATTGTGAATGATGTTGACACTGTTACCTTATATGTTGGCCCACAAAACCAGGATTCATGGAAAGAATATATCATAAATCTAAAACCGAAAAGAGTAATATTTAATCCAGGAACCGAAAATTCTGAATTCGAAAAACAATTAATTGAACATTCAATTGAACCCATTGAAGCCTGCACATTGGTTATGCTTTCGATAGGCAATTATTAAAAAAAATAAAGCGAGTTTCATAAATGAAACTCGCTTTATTAAATTTTAATCACAAACTAAACGTTTACTTTTTCTTTGTTTCTGCTTTTACATCAGGACTTGGCTTATCCGTTACTCTCAAAACTGCGGTCTTTTTAACAGGCTTAGCCTTTGTAAATTTTACAGGTTTAGATTCCTTTTTTGGAGCATCCTGTTTCGGTGTTTGGGCCACTA
>JBIIOB010000241.1:0-4265 GCA_044337125.1 Bacteroidia bacterium | reverse complement strand
GTTGCACTTACAATTCCATTTGCTACCACAACGTATGTTTCGTTTGCTGATAAGGTTACTGGAAAAGTTGCTATTGATTGACTAGAATTCGTGCTGTTTGCAAGTGCTATTCCTATTGTTTGAGCAGTTTCTGCTGGAGCGTCAATAAATGGGGATGCTGTTCTAAAATTAAAATTGTCAATCAACAATGTACTTCCTAAATATACATCTACTGTTGCTGCTGCTGCATCTGCACTGTTATGAATTACTTGAACACGAGCAGTTGAAGCTGGCAATGGAATTAAATTTCCTCCTTGTGGTAATGCTACCCATAATCCAAATGCATTTGTACTATTGCTATTGTTTGCAGGATTCAAAAATCCGGATGCAACAACTACTAAAGCTGAATCCTCTAAACCTAAAGTTTGAAGTGGAGCTTGGTAAGATGCAACAACAGTTGCACCTGTTTGGTCTGTAACATTTAATGTATAATCAGCTGTTGCTAATTGTAAATAAGGATTAAAAGAACCATATGCTAAATCGTTTACAACTGTTCCTGCACCCGGTACTTCTACGTCTACTGTTGGAGCATCAGTTGAACCATGTACAACCAACACATCTGTATTTCCTGCAATCGAAGCTTGTTCGCGACCCATTGCATAAATATCTAAATCAAATGCTGGTGCTGGTGAATAACCTGTTGCACTTACAATTCCATTTGCTACAACTACGTATGTTTCGTTTGCTGTTAGTGTTACTGGAAATGTTGCAATTGATTGTGATGCATTCGTACTATTTGAAAGCGCAACACCAATTGTTAATGGAACACCAGCTGGTGCTGTCACAAAAGGAGAAGCCGTTCTAAAGTCAAAATTGTCGATTAGTAATGTACTATTCAACCAAACATCCACTGTTGCTGCTGCCGCATCGGCACTGTTGTGAATTACTTGAACTCTTGCTGTTTGCGCTATTGCGCTACTTGAAAAAACAATGCCCGATATAACGAGCAATCTAGATAGTTTTTTATTCATAATTTCTGTAGTTTTTAGATTTATATATATGAAACCAAACAAACATTATTTTTGTTTAACAAATATTGCTTTTTATTAAACGTTTTAATTCAAATAACTGATTTTCAATGATTTATTTTTTTTAAAATTTTAAAAACATCCCTTCTTGACTATCCCAGCAATAAATATTGCTACAAAAAATCTATTTGATGAAAACTGTATTTTCTAGTTAACTTAATGGTAAATAACCTTAATGTGCAGTTAACAATAAGCGTACAAAGACTTTTCAGTTCAATAATACCTTCGTTGAATAATATTAACATAATTATGACGGAGATTCTATTATCAATACTTGCAGGCTTGGTCCTTTTTTTATTTGCCGTAAATAATCTATCCGACACAATAAAGTTAGCTGTTGGCGATAGTGCCAATAAATGGATTTTAAAATTCACATCTAATACGTTTAGTAGCATCCTAGTTGGGATTGTTGTTACAACACTTTTAGACTCCTCCTCTGCAGTTATCATTATCACAATTGTGTTTGTAAATTCTAAAATACTCACCTTCAAACAGGCAATGGGAATTGTATTAGGAGCAAACATTGGCACTACCATTAGTAGCCAAATTATTGCAATGGATATAGGCAAGTATTCTCCTATACTATTACTAATAGGCTTTATTCTATTATTTGTATCAAAATCCGAACGAATAAATAACACAGGCAAAATAATACTCTACTTTGGCGTTTTATTTTTTGGTTTATTCACCATGGAAAATGCTGTTGAACCTTTAAAAGACGAAGCCTATTTTTTAGAATGGTTAAAGAAAACCGACAATCCAATTACAGGTGCAATTGTTGGTGCTGTAATAACGTTAATTATTCAATCGTCCTCGGCTACTGTGGGAATGGCAATCATTCTTTCAAAAAAAGGCTTACTTAGTTTGTCGGGAGGGATTGCGGTAATGTTGGGTGCCGAACTAGGAACTTGTAGCGATACACTTTTAGCAACAATAAAAGGAAGCAGAGCTGCAATAAAAACAGGTTTGTTTCATTTAACATTTAATTTATTTTCAATCATTATTGGATTACTACTATTTATTCCTTTTGTTGATTTGGTAAAATATATCAGCCATAATGCGCCCATTGAAAGAGCTGTTGCAAATGCCCACATGATTTTTAATATTTCAGGAGTTTTAATATTTGTATGGGCAATTCCACTTTTCGAAAAAACACTAAATAAACTTCTTCCGGATAAATAATTGCAGCCTTATCCAAAAACGACTTAAACCTTTATAATTCAATTCATTTTTCAAAACAAATCTTACTCAAAATTCAATCATTTCACAATTATAGATTTGCTTAAATAATTTTTCGCCTAACACTTCAATTGGCGAAGGCGTAATTATCTTTTTCAACCCAACACTCCAACCCTTCTCCACTAAATAATTTTGAATTAAATCAGCAGCCAGTTGATGTCCCAGTGGATTCCAATGTCCATCACAACACCAACCAAACACAGGATTAGTCAATTTATATTTATCTCGATATTCAATAAAAGTAGGTTGTAAATCCAACAAATTTATTCCTGCGGAATCTGTTATAGCTTGAAGCTGCTGAATCGGGTAATTCAAATTAAAATCAGTTGGTACATAATCGCTTCCCAATTGTGTTTTCATTTCTGCTTTCCAGTCTGTTGAAAGTTGAATAACACTAGGAACACTTACCACCAATAATTCACTTCCAATTCCATCACATTCTTCTTTCAAGCGTTGTAAGGCCCATGCTGTTGCTTCCCAACCATGATTCCATGATTCACTTAAGTTCGGACGATACACATTGTAGGCAAAACTTTCTGTTTCAAAAAATTGTTTCGCTTCCGTAGGTTTCGTTTCCGATTTAAATAAATTACGAATCATTCGGCTGGTATAACAATTTCGTTTCAACCACGCCTTCCATCCTTCTTCAGTAGGTTTTCGTATTTCAAAATCATTTTTCTGAATTACTTTATCAGCAACCACTTCACAACATGGACTATACACTTGTCCTTCAGCTTTGCAAAGTGTACATTGATTATCACGTATATCATTTTCTAAATACAGAAATACAATTGTTATATCGGGCTTTCGTGCCTTCATTAATTTTCGCCACAACAATAATTGTTGATACGTTCCATAACCACTCACTCCACCATTCCATACATTACTAGTTGTTGATGAAGACAACAAGTTGGCCACATGTAATTTGTCGGGAATCGTTAATGCATGCAAAAACGAATCGCCCAACAAGGCTATTTTTAGTTTTGCATCACTCTTCCATTCTTCACCACGCATTCCTAAACTATTGCTAATAACATGAGGATTACGAAGGCAATCCATATTATGGCTTCCATCCTGATTTGGAAGAGGCAAATACCCAACCTCCATATCACTTTGATATTGATAAGCTGAATGATACTCCGTTATTTTTAAAGGAACCAAATGAAGAATCAGTTCCAACAAAAAGAAAAACAGAATAGTATTTGCCACTATCAATAAAATATATTTCTTGGCTTTTTTCAAAATAGAATGGCAATTAATTTATGGTAATACATTCAAATATAAAGTAATTTTTAGGATTCGTTTAATGGCAATTACATTTATACTATCATTCAATTTAGGGTTATTTAACATTTTACACTATAATAAATAGAAACGATGGGCGTTAATTCTAGGCAATCGAAAAATTGGTATAAAAAAACAAAAAACGTAATCTTATTATGACAAAAAAAACAAAATTCATTCTTACCACTCTATGGATAATCCTTAGCCGAAGTTATGATGCCTATTGCACCAATCAACTCACTCCCGATTTAAGTCAAGAAGCAAATCCATTGGTATCTGTTTTAGGCCTGACCTGGACACCCTTATTGATTGTACTTTCCATATTAACCATTTATAGCATTTATGCTTATTATATTCAAGTTTTTAAACCCATGAATTTAGTACCACCCTAAAAAGGATATACTTTTAATCATTTTGTGGCGTATCTATTTTTGGGCAAAAAAGATAACTGGACTGCCATCCTCTATAAATTTCCAAAGGACATTAAACGATTTAACACATACATGGGACATACCTTAATTCCTTGTCTTTCTTTTGCTGGGATTGTATCAACACTTATGTGGTTATTGATTAATTATACAAATTTTTACGGACCATTTCACAATGTAATAGCTATTTACAGCATTTTGATTGGAGGAAGCTTCCTAATCATGTTTACATGGAATAAAAAAATGT
>JBIIOB010000240.1:0-4267 GCA_044337125.1 Bacteroidia bacterium | reverse complement strand
TGTTGAATTTGTTCCACCAGAAGGAGCCCAAACATATGAATAAGGGGCTGTCCCGCCAGTGGCTACAACTGTTGCAGCTCCTGTTACAGCGCCATTACAAGAAATATTATATCCTCCATTATAAGTTGGACTGCTCACAGTCGTTGTTAATGATGTTGGTTCCGTAATAACAATCGAACCACTTTTAGCACAGCCTCTTCTACCTGTGACTGTAACAGAATAAGTTCCAGGCATTAAATTACTAATACTAGAAGCACTGGAAGTAAAACCAGATGGACCTGTCCATGAATAGGTGTAAGGAGCAAAACCACCACTTGCAATCACAGAAGCAAAGCCGTTGTTTGAACCATTACATGTAACATTTGTAGAACTAAGTGCTAAAGAAATATCACTCACATAAATTGTTGATGTTTTTGATTTAATACAATTACTTGCAGTGGTTGTAAGTGTATAGGTAGTTGTAGCAGTAGGTGTTGCAATTGGATTCGTAATTGCAGCATTTGTTAATCCTGAAATTGGCAACCATGAAAAAGCACTTCCTCCACCTGTTGTTGTTAACTGAACACTTTGTCCGATGCAAATTGAATCAAGAATAGGTGCTACGGTTGTGAACAAAGAATCTTGAATGTAAAAACGTAAACTATCAGTAATTGAATTAGAACAATACGGATTTCCTAAATAGACAGTCAAATACTCCAATCCTTCATTTACACCATCTTGATATGGATCAATATTAATACTTGCTGTAGCTTGATTTGCAGGAATAGTAATTGTTTTTGGCGATAAAGGATTTGGTGATGCACCAATTTGAGGATAATCCGTTCCGTTTGTTGCTGTACCCGCTAACCAATACTGTACTGTTAATGGTTGATTGGTAACTGTTTGACGAGTAAACGAAACCGAACCAAAATTACATCCTTCAACCATATTTGGAATACCGCCAGCAGTTTGACTTAATAATAAAATATTATTACTTCTAATTTTTTCTATGAATACACCGGAGTCCCAAAGTTTATCCGAAACATCGGCTACAACTAATTTTAAATGATAGGTCTGACAAGGTTGTACTTGAGAAATTGCTGTTAAGCCTCTGGTAAAACCATCGTATTGAACTGAGGTTCCGTTATTATTATTTTGATAGTATTGTGTATTTGAATTCTGATTTACATTATTTATCGTTACTGCTGTTGAGGTATTAGGGATCAATGCAATATTATGATAAGGTGCTGCTCCAGCATCAGCAACTATACCAGGTCCACTAATAAAAAAACCGAATACATCATTGTATTGTGAACCAACCCACTCTTCATATTCTTCAGAGGCAAACACAAAATCAAATTTGATGGTGTCACCTTGTGGAACAATATCAAATTCAAATTCACAATACTCCCATGTTGTACGACCAGTATAACTATTCAAAAGAGGATAGGTGCTTGGGGTGTTTTGTGCTCCAAAATATGTTGTTTTGTTTCCTACATTATTAGGACCAATAGCATTATTAATAGTTCCAGTGGTAAGCAACAAACCTTCTGTAATATTTAGATTACTATTTGTAGCATTATACTTACCATATCCTGTTGCGGCACAATGAACCTGGGGATTTAAAATTTGAACCCCCTGACCTGAAATCAATTGTGCTAACTGTTGAGCTGTTAAACTATTATCTACCAATAACTGTGCAGACAATTTATTGCTTATCAAAACTGCTGAAATAAACAGCAAAATGAGAACATAAATACGTTTCATAAAATTATTTTTGAGGAGTGATTAATCTATTTTTCTATAAGTAGCGCATTCTTTCTCAGCCAACTCAATCGAATAATTTTCGATGAATTTAGGCTCTACTAAAATTTCTGCTTTTTTAAGTGCTGCATTAACATGTTTCTTCAAGTCAGAAACATTGCTATTCTCTTGAAACACAATAATTCCAGCGGGAATACAGGTATACAAGACTTTGGCCTCCTTGAGTTCGTTTTGCAGCGTTTTATTCTGAGTAACTGTTAAGTTTTCAACTTTAACAGCGAGTGCATTTTGAGCGAAACCGAAGCCCGCTAAAAGCATCAAACCAATACTTATCATTACTTTTTTCATGTATCAACATTTTATCTGGACACAAAATTATTTAAGAAAAATCTTTTACAAAATGAGCAAAGTCAATAGAGCGCCATGATAAAAATCAGATTTAACCTTTTTTACCAAAACCAATTACAAAACATTGATTTTAGGGCAATTACAGCAAGATGATTTTAATCATGTTTTTTTCTGACTACCATCATAATTACTGCAAGCCTCAAAAGATAATTTTGACGCGTAATAAACTAAAAAACATGAGTGTCCTAATCATCTTAATTGCAGCCAGCATTGTAGTAGCAGCCGGTTTTTTAATCGCATTTATTTGGAGCGTTAAAAATGGACAATACGATGATGACTATACTCCTTCTGTTCGAATGCTCTTCGACAGCACTATTCCTCAAAAACAAGAATCAACAAATACAACATCAACAAAAGAAAAATTAACCAATAACAATTAAAATTATGGAAGTAGAAAAATTTTCGTATGACAACAAAATTGTAAAGCAATTTGCCTATGCCACCATTCTATGGGGTTTTGTAGGTATGCTTGTGGGCTTATGGGTAGCCTTGCAATTTATCTTTCCTGAACTTAACGTAATGTCGTATACGACATTTGGACGTTTAAGACCATTACACACAAATGCTGTAATTTTTGCTTTTGTGGGAAATGGTATTTTTATGGGAGTGTATTATTCGCTACAACGCTTATGTAAGGCGCGTATGTTTAGCGATAAATTAAGCCAAATTCATTTTTGGGCTTGGCAGTTAATTATTGTTTCAGCGGCCTTAACAATTCCATTCGGTATTACAACAGGTAAGGAATATGCAGAGTTGGAATGGCCAATTGATATTGCTATCACTTTAGTGTGGGTAATATTTGGCTGGAACATGTCTGGAACAATTATCAAACGTAGAGAGCGTCACTTGTATGTAGGTATCTGGTTTTACATTGCAACTTTTGTTACTGTTGCAGTATTACACATTGTTAACTCAATTGAAATTCCAGTATCCTTCTTAAAAAGTTACTCATGGTATGCAGGTGTTCAAGACGCCTTAGTACAATGGTGGTACGGACACAATGCAGTAGCATTTTTCTTAACTACACCTTACTTAGGATTAATGTATTATTTTATTCCTAAAGCAGCAGAACGTCCAGTATATTCTTATCGTTTATCAATCATCCATTTCTGGGCATTGATTTTCTTATACATCTGGGCTGGTCCACATCACTTGTTATACACTGCATTACCTGATTGGGCTCAATCTTTAGGTGTAGTATTCTCCATCATGCTAATTGCTCCATCATGGGGTGGTATGATTAATGGATTATTAACATTGCGTGGTGCTTGGGACAAAGTTCGTGAAAGCGTTGTATTGAAATTTATGGTTGTTGCAGTAACTGCTTATGGTATGGCAACATTCGAAGGTCCAATGTTATCGTTGAAAAAAGTAAACTCTATTGCTCACTTTACCGATTGGATTATTGCTCACGTTCACGTTGGAGCATTAGGATGGAATGGTTTCTTAACATTCGGTATCTTGTATTGGTTAATCCCAAAAATTTTCCGCACAAATTTATGGTCAACAAAATTAGCTAACTGGCATTTCTGGTTAGGATCATTGGGTATCTTATTCTACGCAATTCCAATGTATTGGGCTGGATTTACACAATACTTAATGTGGCAAGAATTTAAACCAAATGGTTTCTTACAATACACTAACTTCTTAGAAACAGTTACTCAATTACGTCCAATGTACATTATGCGTTCACTAGGTGGAACAATGTATTTAGTTGGATTCGTAATGATGGCTTACAACATTATCAAAACTGTAAAATCTGGCTCTTTATTAGCAAACGAAGAAGCAGAAGCTCCAGCATTAGACAAAGCATCTGATGGATCACACAAAGGTGAACATTGGCACAGATGGATTGAGCGTAGACCAATCCAAATGTTAATTGTGAGCTTAGTAGTAATCTTAATTGGTGGTATAATTGAGATGGTTCCAACCTTCTTAGTAAAATCCAATATTCCAACAATTGCTAGTGTTAAACCATACACACCACTTGAATTACAAGGTCGTGATATTTACATCCGCGAAGGTTGTTATACTTGTCACTCACAAATGATTCGTCCTTTACGTTTCGAAACTGAACGTTATGGTGAATATTCTAAAGCAGGAGAATTTGTTTATG
>JBIIOB010000239.1:0-4272 GCA_044337125.1 Bacteroidia bacterium | reverse complement strand
TGGCTATGTTTTTACCAATGATTATATTTTTCTGTTTTAATAAAAACTACAGTACAAGTATTAAATTCGCCTCCATACTCTTTTTTATCATTTATATTGTAGCATTAATATTTTCCTATACACGTGCTGCTTGGCTAAGCTTATTTATAGCTCTTATAACCTATGTTGTTTTACTTTTAAAAATTAAATTTAAAACAATACTTATCATTTCCTCTCTCATAGCAACCATCCTGGTAATTTACCGCACAGATATTGTTATGAAATTGGAAAAGAACAGACAAGATGCTTCCAAAAACTTTGAAGAACACATCCAATCTATTTCCAATATATCTACAGATGCTTCTAACCTTGAACGATTGAATCGATGGAGTGCTGCCTTCGGAATGTTTGAAGAGCGGCCAATTTTAGGGTGGGGTCCTGGAACATATAGTTTTGTTTATGCACCATTTCAACATTCTAATGAAAAAACAATCATTAGTACCAATATGGGCGACAGAGGAAACGCGCATAGCGAATATATCGGACCGCTCTGCGAATCTGGAATTTTAGGCACACTGACATTTGTAGCTATTATTTTAATCACCCTTAGCACTGGTTTTAGATTATACTATACCATCACTGATTATGAAACAAAAAGGATTGTACTTGTAATTTTATTAGGATTTGTAACCTATATTGTTCACGGAGGTTTGAATAATTTCTTGGACACAGATAAGGCCTCAGTGCCCTTCTGGGGATTTATTGCAATATTGGTGGCAATAGATGTATACCACAAAAACAAGAAAGTAGAAATTGGTGCAGATCCTACTAATGAACCCTTAGGCTAAACAGTGCAATATCATCGATATACGGTTTAGATTGCTTAAACGAAATTGCAGACTCAATTATTAACTTATTAAGGTCTTTCATTTTTAGCTTGGCATTGGCTTTTATAATCTGCTTTAAAGCATCCATTCCAAACTCCTCACCCTTATCATTCTCTAATTCAACCAAGCCATCGGTATAACAAACGATGGTTGTACCTGGTGTAATATTCACAATGCCTTCTTTTATCTTCACAATCTCATCGAACATCCCTAATCCTGTACAACCAATCTTTAGTGTACTAACTGAATTATGGCTAGCTAACAAAGGCGGATTATGTGCTGCGTTGATATAGGTTAAGGTATGTGTTACAACATTATACTTTGCAATAAACAATGTGATGAACTTTTCTCCTTTTGCACTGCTCATCACCTTTGCATTTAATTCTTTTACCAACTCTGTCAAAGAATCGGTATGATCTAAAAGTACTCTCAAGTTTGCTTGAAAATTTGACATCAACAAAGCAGCTGCAACTCCCTTACCTGAAACATCTGCAACACAAAAGACAAATTCATTTTCATTCAACCAAATAAAATCATAATAATCGCCACCAACTTGTTGATGCGGCAAATAGAAGGCAGAAGCTTCTAAACGACTATCAACTGGCAATGATGTTGGAAATAGCATTGATTGCATTTCGGAAGCCAACTCCAACTCTTTTTTCATAGCTGCTTGGCGGATATTTTCTTTGGCTAATTTTTTATTTTCAATTGCAACAACAATAATACTAGTAAGCGTTTGAACAAAAGGCAAGTGCTTAATTGCTGGACTAACTTCTACTCTATCTTCCAAATCACCAATTAAAACATATGCTAAAGGATGCGATTTATGAAAAACTGGAATTACAATTTCGAATGACTTATTTAGATTTTTTTTAGAAAAATTTATTGTACCAATATCTTTAATCGGAAGCAAATCGCGCTCCACATCAATGGCATTATACTCCTCCCCTACACCGTATTTTAGTATACAATTCCATCCACCATCATTGCTAAACAAAACAAGCTTTCCAATATTCAACTCATTGGATAATACTTCTTCAAAAATTGTTAAAAGCTGATCAGTAGAGAAATTATTATTAATGGCCTTTGTAATCTCCAATAACGAATTAAGTTTAATATCCTTAATTCGCTTTGATAAATTTTTATGATTTGATTCTGCCATTATAGTTGAATTGTAAGCAAATGTAGAAGAATGTTCTATTTACCAATCTATTTTTAGATAAAGGAGATTATATGAACGACCATCTTAGTCATTATCACCATCTTTCATTTTTCGAAGCAAATCAGGCAACTTTTTTAAGGCAGCAATTTCCCTCATTTTGCTTCTCGCCTCACCTACAGGATAACCAAAATAAGTTTTACCCGCTTCTAAAGATTCATTCACTCCAGTTTGCGCAAGAACAACTACACCTTTCCCAATTACAACATCGCTTCGAATCCCTACTTGTCCCCAAAGTGTAACGCCATCCTCTATTTTTACTACACCTGCTACCCCAACTTGGGATGCGAATAGGCACATTTCACCTAAATGTGTATCATGTCCAATTTGAATGTGGTTATCTAATTTTGTTCCTTTACCTATAACGGTATCACCAGATACTCCTTTATCAATGGTACATAAGGCACCAATCTCAACATCATCATGAATGATAACTCTTCCACATGAAATCATCTTATCAAAATAATCAGTGCGTTTTTTATAATAAAAAGCATCAGCTCCAATAACAGTATTAGCGTGAATAATTACATTGTTGCCAATATGGCAATCATCATAGATAACAACATTTGGGTGAATTACACAGTTTTTTCCTATGGTCACATTATTACCTAAAAAAGCACCTGGCATTACAATACTTCCTTCTCCAATTTTAGCTGAATCCGCTATTGGTATGGAAGAATAATTAATTGGGTAAAAATGACGTACTAATTTATTATAATCTCTGAAGGGATCATCCGAAATCAAAAGTGCTTTCCCAACTGGACATTCCACTTTTTTATTGATAATTATTGTGGTTGCTTTTGATTGCAAAGCTTTATCATAATATTTAGGATGATCAACGAATACAATATCTCCAGCTTCTACCATATGAATTTCATTTAAACCTGTTACTGTATGATCAGGATTGCCTTCAAATTCACAATTAATAATTGCTGCTATGTCTTTTAATTTATGGGATGATGGTAATTTCATTTCTAATTTAGTAGATTTTAGATTCTCAAATATAAGTATTAATTAAAAACAATCATTTGCTATTCGCCTAAATGATATAAAGTAAGTGCCGAAATAGGAGATTCAACGATTGTTCCTACTGAAACACCTTTATTAGAAGCCATTGCCCTCAACAAATTACTGTAATAAAAAGCAACAGAACCCACACAATTAAATGGAAGTATTTTATGTTGTTCGTATTTACAAATGTGTTTGTCAAAAAACTGATTGAAACAATCGGCAACTAAATTCAGACAAAATGGCTCTTTCAAATTTTGATAAACATATTTGCTGAATGAAGCTAAAAACCTATTTGGCATTGGCTTTCGGTAAACGGCATCGATAATTGCATCTTTCGATAAATTGTATCGTTCAACGAATCGCTTCGCTAAATCTTCCGGCAGCTCATCATTCAAATAAGCTTGTATAAATGTTTTGCCAATATGTGCACCACTCCCTTCGTCTCCTAAAATAAAGCCTGTTGATGTTCTGTTTTCTACAATCTTTTCTCCATCATAATAACAGGTATTAGCACCTGTACCTAATATTGCTGCAATTCCAGGAGTACGACCACACAATGCTCTTGCAGCCCCTAATAAATCTGATTCCACTGTAATTGTTGCATTTTTAAAACAGGTAAGCAAAGCATCCCTTACTATTTGTTTTTTATCCTCCACTTTACACCCTGTACCATAAAAATGAATTACTAAGGAAGAACCATTTAATTGCTCATTTTGAGTTTCAGAAAAACTTGAAAGTAATTCCAATCTTATAATTTCAGCTATTTCAATGGTCGAATAAAAATACGGACTAATGCCTTGAGTTTGAAACTGATGAATTTGTTTGTTTTCATCAATTAAACGCCAATCTGTTTTGGTTGAACCACTATCTGCAATTAAAATCATACTCGAATTATCTTTCCCAAATATACTAAAGAATATAGAATAAGAAAAGGCAGAAAGAATACCCTTCTGCCTATTAAACTAAACAACAACTATTTTAATTAAAAATTAAATTTAAGTCCTCCATTTATTTGACGGAAACCACCTGGCATAATCCCAGAAGACAATCTATGTAAACGTGAAGCTTTATATACTTCATCTGTAATATTTTTAGCAGCAACGAACACTGTTAGTCCTTTTAATTATTTATTTTTAACATGCTCAAATGAATAAGAAACATTAGCATCAATTGTTT
>JBIIOB010000238.1:0-4273 GCA_044337125.1 Bacteroidia bacterium | reverse complement strand
ATTCTTCCATCCTTGATTCACATCCACTGCAATTGGTTTATTCGTAACACTCCGAATGGTATTTATAATTAATTGATCATCCTCTCCATTCAGTTTCACCTTAAACATTTTATAATCGCTCGCTTCCTTTACTTTTTGTTTTAAAACTTCCGGATCATCAATTCCAATTGTAAAAGTAGTATTGGGTGCATTCAATTTATCGGCCTTAAAATAATTCCAAATTGGTTGGTTGGTAATTTTTCCTAGTAGATCATGCAGGGCAATATCGATGGATGCTTTTGCTGCCGTATTGTTTTGTTCAATTGCATCAATTTCATTTAGCACCTCATCCATATTAAATGGAAATTTCAAATTCTCAATGATTGGTTTTGCTTTTTCAAGAAATTGCATAACACTTTCATGCGATTCACCTAAATAGGGAGGCATACTAGCTTCACCATATCCAATAAACTGTTCAAACTTGATTTTTACAATTACAACAGGAGTAGAAGTACGAACACCATGGGCAATTTTAAAAGGATACTTAAATTGTAATGTGAATGGTTGAAAACTAAGCTGCATTTGAATATTTTTGTTCATAAATATAGATACAATTTGCTCCATATTGTATATATATCCTATATTTGCTATACTAAACAAAATAACAATAATTCAATGAAAAAGGTACTTTTATTATTAGCTGCTCCTGCAGTATTATTTTTTGCAAGTTGTGGTGGTTCTAAAGAAGAAACTGCTGCTACTATACCAGGAATGATGGAAACAAGTATAACAATTAATGGAAATGCAGTTAGCTTAATGGTTCCAGATTCTACTAAAGGAAAATTAGAAATTGTAGAACAATCATGGGGAGCAACCGAAATTAAAGTTGGGAAAGAATTCCAAATTTCAATTGAAGAAGGAGAAGGAGATGTAGCTTTAATGAAAAGCGATATTGCTGGAAACGATGTAAATAAATTTAAACGTTATGTAAGCGATGAACCTGCATTATTGGTATGGGAATCAGAAATAACTGCACCAGAGTTTCATTTTTATGCAGTTGTTAAACCAGGAACTGTTTCCTACATAATTCAAGATATTAAAGAGGAGCAATTTTCTGAAAAATCAGCTCAAACAATGGTTGAAGCAGCTAAATCATTAAAAGCAAAAGAAGCAGCTAAACCAAATTCATAATTTAACTTTTACAAAAAAAGGCATCAATATTCTATTGATGCCTTTTTTTGTTTTTAAAAACCAACTAACATGAACTTACAACAAATCACACCCCTTATCGAAAAAAGTCTTGAAGGCTTAAAGCTTGATGTAGCAACTTGTCGTGGTGCCAACCCTGGACAATGGTCATTCAAACAAAAAGACGCAACTGTTTGGATTGATGTTTTTAACTTCCCAGCAAATCCCGACAAATATTACTTTCAAGTAATGAGTCCGCTTTGCGCAGTACCCGACAAAAATACGGAAGCCTTTTTTCAAGATTTATTAGAAATCAATTACAAAATGTATGGATCTTGGATGTGTAAAAAAGAAAACTGGCTGTATATTTTAAGCTTGAGAGAAGCAGCCGGTTTGGATCAATCCGAAATTGATGCAACATTGGATCGCGTTGGATTTTATAGTTCTGACTATTATAGTAAGTTAAGTTTTAAATATGAAGGATGCTGGTTACCTAAACCGCCAGTAAATAATTCTGGAAGCGGTGCTCCACCAAGTGGTGTATAAAATAAAAAAAGGCCTCATCAATGATGAGGCCTTTTTTTATTTTAATAAGTCGAATGCATCTTTGCTTAATGCTTCTCGGTGATCTGGATGAGCAATACCAATTAGTAGTTTCGCTCGCTCTTCTAATGTTTTCCCATATAAATTAACTGCACCAAATTCGGTTACAACATAATGAACATGTGCGCGCGTTGTAACAACTCCTGCTCCAGGTTTTAATACTGCTGAAATTTTAGAGACGCCATTTTTTGTTGTAGATGCCAAAGCAATTATTGGTTTACCACCCTCAGAAAGTGAAGCACCACGAATAAAATCCATTTGCCCTCCTACTCCCGAAAATATTTTACTTCCAATGGAGTCGGCACACACTTGACCTGTTAAATCAATTTCGATTGCACTATTAATGGCGGTTACTTTTGGGTTTCTTCGAATTACGTCTGTATTATTTACATAAGCAAAATCCAACATTTTAACTATCGGATTGTCATCAATAAAATCATACAACTTTTTAGTTCCAACCACAAATGAGCCAACAATCATTCCTGGATGTTTTACTTTATTTTGTCCATTAATTACTCCACTCTCTACTAATGGAAGTATTCCATCCGAAAACATTTCAGAATGAATTCCTAAATTTTTATGACTACCCAAACAAGCTAAAACAGCATTTGGTATTGCACCAATACCCATTTGAAGTGTCGCTCCATCTTCTACCAATTCGGCTATATTTTTACCAATCGCTTTTTCTACTTCCGTTAATTCATGAGTTTTAGTTTCAGGCAAAGGTTCATCACATTCAACCATAAAATCAATATCATTTATATGAATCAATCCATCACCATGTGTACGCGGAACGAATTTATTGACCTGGGCAATCACAATTTTTGCCGATTGTTGAGCAGCAGATGAAATATCGATAGATGTTCCTAATGAACAATAGCCGTGTTCATCGGGCGCTGAAACCGAAATTAAAGCAACATCAATAGGAATTATTCCTTTTCGAAATAATGATGGAGCTTCACTTAAAAACATTGGAATATAACTTCCTCTTCCATGTTGAACTGCTTCACGAACATTATCGCCAACAAAAAATGCTTTTATCTTAAACGAATCGGCACATTCTGGAGATGCATAGGCTGCCTCTCCTTCAGTATGCATCGAATAAATACTTACATTTTTTAATTCACATGCTCTATTAGAGAGTTCTTTTACTAATAGTTGAGGAGTTGCTGCGGCAGAATGTATAAATACATGGTCGTTTGACTTAACAACTTTTAATGCTTCACTGGCAGTAGTAATCATACCTTATTTTTTTGCTAAGTTAGCTGATTCAATCCTAAAATCAATTAGTACCTTTACAAAAATGAAAGCGATTTTAGCATTATATAAAGAATCCTTCTCAGCTATTCAACGAAACATTTGGGTGCTATCTATTGCTATGTTTATTAATAGAAGTGGTTCCATGGTTTTGCTGTTTACTTCGCTCTACCTTACCAAAGAATTGCACTTTACAATTGCTGAGGCCGGATTAGCATTAAGCTTTTATGGGATAGGAAGTGTTCTTGGATCATATGCAGGAGGATGGCTAACCGATCGTTACCACTTTTACAACATTATGTTCTATTCACTTATTTCGAGTGGATTTATTCTCTTGTTATTACTTGTTGCTAGAACACCCATTTTTATTTCATCTGTAATTTTTATTTATGCCTTTGCTGCAGATATTTTTCGCCCAGCAAATTCAAAAGCAATTGCAGCTTACAGTTCTCCCGAAAATAGAACTCGCTCAGTTTCCTTGGTTCGATTGGCTGTTAATTTAGGTTTTTCTGTTGGCCCAGCAGTTGGAGGATTTATTGCATTGTATTTAGGTTATAAATTACTTTTTGTAATTGATGCTGTTACTTCGGTTGCTGCTGCCGGGTTGTTATTCATGTATTTGCCAAAAAAGGAAGTAGAGCAGTCGAAAGTAACAAGTGCCGAAATAAAAGATAGCAGTCCTTCCGCATACCGAGACGTACCTTATTTAGTGTTTATACTATTGGTTGCTTTGTATGGTGTTTGTTTTTTTCAACTTTTTGCAAGTGTTCCACAATACTTTGATACGGTTTGTCATTATAGCGAAGACACCATTGGATTGCTCTTAGGACTAAATGGATTGTTGGTTGTTTTAATTGAAATGCCTTTGGTAACCTACCTCGAAAAAGAAAAAAAATTATTTAGGTATATCATCATAGGTGTATTGTGTTTGCCTGTTTCTTTTGCAATATTAAAATTTGGCGAAGGGATGCTATTGCCCGCTATAGCATACACTGTTATTATTACACTCTCCGAAATTTATGCTATGCCTTTTATGATGAACTACTCCTTATCGCGACCAAAAAAGGAACGCCAAGGACAATACTCGGCTTTATATTCTATTGCTTATGGTGTTTCTAATATTGTTGCACCGGTATTGGGGCTGGGACTAGCAAACCGATATGGATTTAATTCCATGTTCTATGTGTTAATAGGACTTAGCATACTAGCAGCAATTGGTTTTATTCTATTAAGTAAAAAAGAAGTG
>JBIIOB010000237.1:0-4300 GCA_044337125.1 Bacteroidia bacterium | reverse complement strand
GAGCAAGGTGGAGCATTTAGCGTTGACCAATTTTCAATTCCTTATTCTCCTTATTCATCATATGTTGGAATGAAATTGCCTGAAGGAAATAAATTCTCAGGAATGATTCAAACAGATACGAATCACATTGTAAAAATTGTAACCGTTGACAGTGATGGAAAACCAGTATCAAAAAGTAAATTAAAAGTTCAAGTATTTAAAGTAAACTGGAGATGGTGGTGGGATAGCTATGATGGTGATTTAGCTAACTACGTTGGTAATGAATACCGTCAACCAATCATGGATCAATACATTACCACTACTAATGGGAAAGGTCAATTTGTATTGCGTGTAAATCGCCCAGAGTGGGGACGCTTTTATGTCTGCGTAACCGATGAAGAAAGTGGTCACCGCACCGGACAAACCGTTTACATCGATTGGCCATCATGGTATGGTTCGTCTCCAAAAGGAAATGAAGGAGCTACATTATTATCATTCAATACCGACAAAAAACAATACAATGTTGGGGAAAATGTAAAATTAACCATCCCATCAAGTGGCGAAGGACGTGCATTGGTAAGTATTGAAAGTGGTTCGAAAGTCATCAATGCATTTTGGGTAGAAACAAAAAAAGGAGAAACGGATTATTCATTTAAAGTAACTCCTGAAATGACACCAAATGTATATGTGAATGTAACGTTGATACAACCACATGCACAAACGATAAATGATTTACCAATCCGTTTGTATGGAGTAGTTCCTATTGCTGTTGAAGATCCAACAACACATTTAACACCCGTAATTACCAATCCTGAAAAATGGAGTCCTGAATCGAAATCAAGCTTAACAGTAAAAGAAAAAGATGGAAAAGAAATGACCTATACTGTTGCCATTGTAGATGAAGGATTGTTGGATTTAACACGTTTTAAAACACCAGATCCTTGGAGTGCATTTTATGCGCGTGAAGCTTTGGGTGTAAAAACATGGGATTTATTCGACATGGTTATGGGCGCTTATGGCGCTGAATTATCGCGAATTTTAGCAATTGGTGGTGATGGTGATATAAATGGGAAAGCAGGAAATAAAGCCAATCGTTTTAAACCTATGGTTCGTTTTATGGGACCATTCCATCTGAAAAAAGGTGAAACAGCTAAGCATGAATTTATGATGCCTCAATATGTAGGTAGCGTAAGAACAATGGTAATAGCTGGTTACAATGGAGCTTATGGCTCATCTGATAAAACAACACCTGTTCGTAAACCATTAATGATATTGGGTACATTACCACGTGTGCTTGGTCCGGGTGAAGAAGTAGATTTACCTGTTACTGTTTTTGCAATGGAGAAACAAGTAAAAAATGTGAAAGTAGAAATACAAGCAAATGCATTCTTTACACCATTGGATGGAACATCAAAATCAATTTCATTCAAAGAAGTAGGCGATGATATCGTTAACTTTAAATTGAAAGTAAATTCGGCTTTAGGAATTGGAAAAGTGAAAATAATTGCAACGAGTGGTTCCGAAAAAGCAGTGTATGATATTGAGTTGGATGTACGTAATCCAAATCCAAAAGTGGTAAATGTGATTGAAACGGTAATTGAGGGAGGTAAATCATGGACAACACCATTCACTCCAGCAGGTATGGCAGGAACCAACAAAGGAACAATTGAATTATCGAGCATCCCTCCTATTAATTTAGGTGAACGTTTAAAATATTTAATTGATTATCCGCATGGCTGTGTAGAGCAAACCACTTCATCGGTATTTCCACAATTATTCTTAAGTGACATAATGGAATTAAATTCCGATTATAAAATTGCGATTGATAAAAATATCAAAGCAGGTATTGAACGTTTAAAATTATTCCAAACAGCAAATGGTGGAATGAGTTATTGGGCTGGACAATACGATTCGGATGATTGGGGAACAAGCTATGCCGGTCATTTTATGATTGAAGCAGAAATGAAAGGGTATACCTTGCCAGTTGGATTCCTTGATAATTGGAAACGTTATCAACGCAATAGAGCAAATGGATGGGTTTCTAAATCACGCGAGCATTACTATTATTACAACAGTGATTTAGATCAAGCATATCGTTTGTATACATTGGCTTTGGCAAAAGCACCTGAGTTAGGTGCGATGAATCGCTTAAAAGAAAAAGCCGATTTAACACCAGCCGCTAAATGGCGATTAGCTGCAGCGTATGTAAAAGCAGGACAACCAGAAGTTGCGAAAAAATTAATTGCGAACTTGTCCTATAAAATAGATAAGTATAGCGAAATGGGTTGGACCTATGGAAGTAGTGAACGTGATCAAGCAATGATTTTAGAAACATTAACATTGTTAGACATGAAAACAAAAGCTGCTCCAGTATTAAAAGAAGTATCTCAATCCTTGAGTTCTAGTTATTGGATGAGTACTCAAACAACAGCTTATTGTTTAATTGCTGTTTCTAAATTTGCAAAAAATGCAGGAGGAACCACTGCCGAAATGAAATACAATGTGAAAGTAAATAACAATGCACCTATAGCATTGAATACGAAATTACCTGTAAAACAAATCGACATGCAATTAAAAGGTGCAGCTGCTGGAAATGTTACAGTAACAAATAATGGTAGCAGTGTATTATTTGCTCGTATAATTTTAGAAGGTATACCAGAAACTGGTGACCAAACAGAGGTGAATAATGACCTTACTATGGACATAACCTACTCTACTATGCAAGGTGGTGTATTGGATGTTAGCAAAATTGAACAATGCACTGACTTTATTGCTGAAGTACAAATTAGCAATCCTGGTACAAGAGGCGAATACTTACAAATGGCATTGTCACAAATATTCCCAAGTGGTTGGGAAATACATAACACACGTATGGATGAAGCAGAAAGTGTTATTAAGAGCGATAACCCAACGTATCAAGATATTCGTGATGATAGAGTTTATACCTATTTTAATATTTCACCAACAACTACTAAAACATTCCGTATTGTTCTGAATGCAGCATATGTAGGAAGGTATTATTTACCAACGGTTTATTGTGAGGCCATGTATGACAATACAATTAACTCGCGCAAGCCAGGGAAATGGGTGGAAGTAATAAAACCAGGGATGTAATAAATTAAAGAGCCGAAATAAATAATTGTTTCGGCTCTTTAATTATCTTTAACAAATGAAACACACCATCAACCAGCTTCAAAAAGAGTTAGCAACTTATCCTCCCAAGGAAGTGCTGGAGATTTGTGTAAAGCTGGCAAAGTTTAAAAAAGAAAACAAAGCCTATTTGGAATACATTCTGTTTGGTTCGGCCGATGAGCAGGAATACATTAAAGAAGGTAAAATTCATTTAGAAGAAGTGTTTGCCACGATAAGCCGAAAATCAGCCTATACCACAAAAAAAGGATTGCAAAAGGTGGTGAGGCATTTGACAAAGCTGATTAAAAATTCGAAATCCAAACAAACCGAAATTGAATTACGTATTTTCTTTTGCAATCAAATAAAAAAAGCACGCATTAATTTAGATTCAAGTAAAATAATAAGTAATTTATATTATCGTGAAATCGATAAAATAAAGGCAGCATATGCAAAACTGCATGAAGACTTGCAATATGATTATCATTCGGATTTTGAAAAACTGGGAATTGGCTTTTAAAACTTATTCTACTGCTTCAATTTTTCCAATTCCTTCGCTTTGAATTCGTCTTTGTTTTGGATGGCCCTTGTATCTAACACCACCCAAGCCTTTAGAATGAATTGTAATACGATCAGTCGCAAACAGTTCGGCTCCACCAATACCTTCTGTATCAAGGAATAAGGTGTTAGTTTTTAATTCAAAAGCTTCAATGGCACCTAAACCTTTGTTGATAATTTGAAGATCATTGGCTTGACCAGCCAAAAATAAAACACCTACCATTTCAGAATGAATGGATAAACTTTGGGTGTTAATCATTAAACTTGTAGCACCAACCCCTTGTAATTTACAATCCAAAGATGGTAAACGCAAGGTATCCAAACATTTTACACTTCCTACACCAGCTGTGGTGATTCGATCTATTGAAACAAAATCAATATAAATATCAATCTTCTTTAAATTTTTAATATTTGTACTATCCTTCAATTTAATTTTCAAAACTCCATTATCAACCTTAGATTGAATCAATGATTGCAAATTTTCATCTGTTTCAATTTTTAATCCTTCTTTTTTGCTTTGTTTTAGCATTACATTAAAAACACCTTGCAATTCAATAGCATGAAATGATTCAATCGTTCTATCGTTTGAGCTTAATTTTCCATTACCAGCAAAACTTTCTTTCGTAGCATTATC
>JBIIOB010000236.1:0-4302 GCA_044337125.1 Bacteroidia bacterium | reverse complement strand
ACTTATTTTTGAATGATTTGAGTCTATTGTAAATTAATATGAGAATTCTAATACTAACAGATATTAATTCGGCCCATTCACAAAAATGGATTGTCGCACTTTCAAAAAAAGGCGTTAGTATTGGTATTTATACGCTTTCTCGTTCAACGAGTGATTGGTATAAAATACTTTCAAATGTTACATTGCTTTATTCTGCAAATGAACAATCGACTAAGTTTAGTGCAGGTATTTTATCGAAGTTGTCTTATCTAAAAGCGCTTCCAGCTTTAAAAAAAGTGATTACAGCATATCGTCCTGATATTGTTCACGCGCACTATGCAACGAGTTATGGATTGTTAGCACGATTAAGTAGGTTTAAACCATACATGATTTCCGCATGGGGTAGTGATGTGATGAGTTTTCCAAATAAGAGTTTTATCCATAAAGGAATACTTAGAAAAAACCTCGAGGGTGCTGCAATGGTTATGGCGACTAGCGAAACTATTTCACAAGCAATAAAAAAAGTAATTAATTGTGATGTTAAAATAATTCCGTTTGGTATCGATTTAACCGTTTTTAAAAAGCTTGAAGTTAAGTCGGCTATTGCACCAGGAAATGTTGTTGTTGGCACTATTAAATCGATGGAGGAAGTTTATGGAATTGATGTTTTGATTAAAGCATTCGCTGTTTTAAAGAATGATAAAAAAATTCCTTCTATTAAACTATTAATAGTGGGAACAGGTACATTGGCAAATACCTATAAAACACTCGTTCGTGATTTGAAAATCGAGAATGATGTTGTATTTACTGGAAAGATAGGATACGAAAATGTTGTTAATTACCACAATATGATTGATATCTTTGTAAATGTATCCAGGAATGAAAGTTTTGGTGTTTCAGTTATTGAATCATCAGCATGTGAAAAACCTGTAATTGTTTCAAATGTTGGTGGTTTACCTTTTGTAGTTCGGGATAAATATACAGGATTGGTGGTCGAAGTTGAAAATTATGAAGAAACAGCGAATGCTATAGAGCAATTAATCAAGAATGTAGAATTGCGTATTTCGATGGGAAAAGCAGGAAGAGCATTTGTTGCATCAATATTTGAATTAAATAAAAATACGGATGAACTTCTTCGTATCTATAATCAAACTCTAGAACTTAAGTCGTGAGAATATTAATATTAACCCAGTATTTTCCACCCGAAGTTGGTGCTCCTCAGAATCGATTGTATGAGTTGGCTGTTCGTTTGCAAAAAAAAGGAGCTGATATTTCAGTACTTACTGCAATGCCCAATTATCCTCAAATGAAAATCCATGAAGGATATAAAGGAAAATTTTATTCCTATGAAGAAATGGATGGTCTTAAAGTTCATCGTTCTTGGATATATGTAACCACTAGTAAAGGCATTGTAAAACGTTTGTTGAATTATTTCTCATTTGTAAAATCATCGGCATGGGTTGGTTTGTTTAAGGTTGGGAAGGTAGATTATATTCTTTGTGAAAGTCCTCCTTTATTTTTAGGAATGACAGCTTACTTTTTAAAGAAAATTAAAGGAGCAAAATTAATTTTTAATGTTTCTGATCTTTGGCCTGAGAGTGCAGAGAAATTAGGCTTAGTAACGAATCGTTTTTTCTTAAATGCTGCCACTAGATTAGAAGAGTTTTTGTACCGTAAATCGGAATTGATTTTGGGTCAAACACAAGGTATCTGTAAAAATATTTCCTCTCGTTTTCCAGATAAAAAGGTGTATTGGTTGCCCAATGGTGTTGATTTGAATTATTATAATGTTGGTGCCATTACAACAAATTGGAGAGAGGTCAATGGCTTTTCAAAAGATGATTTTGTATTGCTTTATGCAGGGATAATTGGTCATGCCCAAGGATTGGAAGTTATTTTGAATGCTGCAAATAACTTGAAAGAGCATTCAGCTATTAAGTTTGTGTTGCTTGGCAATGGTCCTGAGAAAGAAAAATTACTTTCCATGAAACGTGATTTAAACCTTTCAAATGTTTTGTTTTTTGATGCAGTTACAAAAAAGGAAATGCCTTCAATCGTTGCCGCAGTTGATGTTGCAGTTATTCCTTTGAAAAAATTGGATTTATTTAAAGGAGCCATTCCTTCAAAAATATTTGAAAACCTTGCAATGAAAAAACCAATTTTATTGGGAGTCAAAGGGGAGGCAAAGGATTTGTTTATTGATGAAGGGAAATGCGGACTTGCATTTATTCCTGAGGATGCAAATGATTTGAAATTAAAAACAATCGAATTGTTTGATAATAGAAGTAAGCTTTCTGAATTAGGAGAAAATGGTTTTAGATATGTTGAATCTAAATTTACGAGAGATAAAATTGCGAATGAATTTTGGGAATTTATATTAAAAAATAATTAATTGTTATCTAAAGAAACACATAAGTCAATACATTTTATGCTTGCTTTGGCAATTGGATTCTGCTTGCCTATTGCGAGACTTACACCTATTTTTATTGCGTTGATGTTTTTGAATTGGTTGGTAGAAGGTGATTTTAAGAATAAATTTTCCACTCTGCTGCAAAATAAGTTTGCATTAAGCTTTTCGATTTTATACATCTTGCATCTTATTGGTTTAGCTTATACAAGTAATATGGATTCTGGCTTATTCGATTTACAAGTAAAAGCCTCTATTTTGATGTTCCCCTTGGTTTTGTCAACCCGACCATTTGATAGTGTTCAATTACATAAAGTTATACAAGCACTTATTCTTGGTGCAGTTGTTTCAACTTTGATTATGCTTATTAGAGCTTTGTATCTGTATTTTTATTTCGGAGGAAATAATTTTTTCTATCAAGCATTTTCATTTTTAATTCATCCTAGCTATTTAGCAATGTACATCGATTTTATTATCGTGTATTTACTTTATATGCTGTTACAAGAAGCAACTACAATTGGGTTGAAAAGATGGATTATTCTTTTATTAAGCTATTTTAGTTTTATCATTGTTTTACTTTCATCCAAGATGGGACTAGCTATTACCATTTTGATATTTATTGGGTTCATCATTTATTACATTGTAAAGACAAAAAAATACCTACTTGGTATTTCTGGACTCTTAATCATTGGAGCTTCGGTTGTTTTATTGATAACCATGGTTCCCGAAATAAAAGGGCGTTTTGATAATGCTATTACTGCATTGTCAAATAATAATGTGAGTAAAGCTGACTCAGAAAGTACTGCAGTTAGAATGCTTGTGTGGGGAGCATCAAAAAATGTAATTAAAGAAAATTTATTTATTGGAGTTGGTACCGGTGATGCCAAGGACGCACTAATGGCTCAGTACCAAGTTGAAGGATTAACAGGAGCTTATGAAAAAGGATTAAACGCACACAATACATTTTTGCAAATATTTGTAGCATTGGGTAGTATAGGTTTCGTATTATTATTAGTCAATTTACTAATGCCATTCGTATTCAGTTTTAAACATCCTAATTATTTATATGGATTGTTTTTACTGATTACCATTTTAAATTTTACTGTAGAGTCGATGCTTGAGACACAAGCTGGAGTAATGTTTTATGCATTCATAAATTCTTTACTGTGTTTTTCTGCAACACTTAATTATTCAAAAAAATCTAATTAACATGATACCATTTTCACCACCACATATTAATCAAAAAGCAATCGATGAAGTAACAAAAGTCCTTAAATCGGGTTGGATTACCACTGGTCCTCGAACAAAACAATTCGAAAAAGAGATTAGTGCTTATTGTGGAAACCAAGCAACATTATGCTTGAATAGCGCAACTGCGGGGCTTGAAATTATTTTGAGATGGTATGGTGTTAAAGAAGGCGATGAAGTTATTTTGCCAGCTTATACCTATTCTGCGACAGCTAATGTTGTTATGCATTGTGGTGCTACTCCCGTTTTTGTGGATGTAAATGCTTCCGATTTTAACATTAATGTAGCTGAAATTGAAAAGGCAATTACAACAAATACAAAAGTAATTATGCCTGTTGATTTTGGTGGTTACCCTTGTGATTACGATGCAATCAATGCATTGGTTGTAAAATATAAAAATACATTTGTTGCATCTACTGAGGAGCAAAAAATGTTGGGAAGAATTCTAGTGCTTTCTGATTCTGCTCATTCCTTTGGTGCTTGGTATAAAGGAAAAAGAGCAGGTTCATTAACAGATATTTCGGTATTTTCTTTCCATGCAGTAAAAAACTTAACTACAGCCGAAGGTGGTGCAGTTGCCCTTAATTTGCCGGCACCATTTAATAATGAAGATGTATATAAATTATTGTGTGTAAAAACATTGCATGGTCAAAATAAGGATGCATTAG
>JBIIOB010000235.1:0-4307 GCA_044337125.1 Bacteroidia bacterium | reverse complement strand
TCAAGTACGACTTGTCGCTTAATTTAGCAGGAATATGCTTGCTGTAATATAATGTCAAGAAAATTTCTGGATCTGGATAATCAGCAACCCATCCTGCTCTCCAGAATAATGCTTTACCAGTTTCAACGCTTTCTAATTGCTCGGCTAAAGGCATTACATTGATATCAATATCAATATTTAAGTTCTCCTTCAACATTTTTTGAATTACCTCAGCAGTTTGAACGTTTCTATCGCCACCACCTGAGTTAATTTGTAATGTTAATTTAGGAAATCCTTTTCCATTTGGATAACCCGCTTTCGTTAATAATTGTTTTGCCTTATCTACATCAAAAGTATATCCTTTTAAACTTTTTGAATCATAGTTTTTAAACGAAGGAGGAACAATACCATAATTTCCTGGTATTCCTTCACCTTGTAACGTATAGTTCACAATTTTCTCACGGTCGATTGCATAGTTAAATGCCAAACGAACCTCTTTTTTATCGAAAATATCGCTTTGGTGTTGGAAACCATAATAGAACACACTCATTGCAGGCACAACTTGCATTTCGAAAGGTTGATTTCCTTGTTTTGCGTTGTCAAGTTCTCCCAATACATCTGGAATCATTTCGATAGGTAAACGGAAAATCATATCTAAATTTCCACGTTTAAACTCCATTAACTCTGATTTTTTCTCTTTAATGAATGAATATTTAACAGCATCTAAATATGGTAATTGGTTACCAAATTCATCCACATTCCAGTAGTTAGGGTTACGCTCTAAAATAACAGCTTCTCCTTCTTTTACACTTTTCACTTGGAAAGGACCAGTACCTACACATTTTACACGCATATCAACACCATATTTTTCAAATGCTTCTTGAGGATACAACCAGCCACCTGGAGTAGAAAGAATATTTAAGAAACCAGCATTAGGATTGCTTAGGTTAATTTGAATAGTGTAATCATCAATAATTTTAACACCAGAAACACCGCCTGCAAGTGGCTTTTTGTCAACTGTAGATTGGTAATACTCATTTGCACCAACCACTCTGTCTTTAAAAGAGTTATTAAACTGTTGGTTCTCTGGACTTGCAGTACACAATCTATCGAAGCAATATTTAAAATCTTTAGCGGTTACTTCTCTACCCTTTCCATCTGCAAAGCAAGGATCATCATGAAATTTTACACCTTTACGCAAGTGGAAAGTCCATTGTGACGCATCTGCATTCTTCTCCCATTTTTCTGCAATTGCAGGAATAACAGTTAAATCTGCTTGATTTAAACGAACCAATCCTTCGTAAACCTGGTTAGCAATACGATGAGAAGTTACCTCTGTAATGTTTAATGGGTATAAATTTCTAAAATCTTCTACTTCATTTGTTCTAAATACGCCACCGTAATACACACCACCATTGGCTTTTCGAGACTCTCCTGTACTACCACTTTCGCCTCCACAAGAAGCTAAAAAGCCAGTTGCTAACAATAAATAAATTAATTTTTTCATATGCACAATTAATGAGTTTAAATTCATGAACCACAAATATATAGAATATCTATAAATTTCCCATAGTTTTAACACAAAATATGATTTTTGGGGGACGAATGGCTAAAAATCAATTTCCAACATCACAGGGCAATGATCTGAATGCTTTGCTTCAGGCAAAATTGCCGCTCTTTTCATTTTACTTTCCAAATTGTTACTTACCAAATTGTAATCAATTCTCCAACCTAAATTTTTTGCTCTCGAATTCGCTCTAAAACTCCACCAGCTGTAATTGTGAGGCTCTTTATTAAAATGTCGGAAACTATCGATGAATCCTGATTTCAAAAAACCATCAATCCATTCACGTTCTTCGGGCAAAAAACCACTGCTGTTTGCATTACTTTTCGGATTATGAATATCAATTGGTTGATGACAAATATTATAATCGCCACACAAAATCAATTTTGGACGTTCTTTTTTTAATTGATCAATGTATTTTTGAAAGTCGGCTAACCATTGCATTTTAAATGCTTGGCGATCCTCTCCACTACTACCACTTGGATGATACACGCTCATTACTGAAACTTCACCAAAATCGACCCTCAATACGCGACCCTCAAAATCGTACTTTTCCATACCACAGCCATACTCAACATAAGTAGGTTTTTGTTTTGTAAATATAGCCACACCACTGTACCCTTTTTTTTGTGCTGGGTACCAATAATGATGATAACCTGCATTTTCAAACACAGTAACATCAATTTGTCCAGGCTCTGCTTTTATTTCTTGCAAACAAATAACATCGGGATTTGCAGCTTTTAACCAATCCATAAATCCTTTGCTGATAGCCGAACGGATACCATTTACATTGTAGCTTATAATTTTTGCCATGTTTATACGTATTAACTAGAGTGGAACAAAAGTATAAAATGCTTTGGTTTTGAACATATTTAGTACTTTTAATTTTGTGATTGCACGTAAATTTAGTTTGTTTTTAGTCCTTTTGCTATTTAGCGGGTTTGCTTTTGCACAACCAGCAGGCAATTCGCATGCAAAAACAGTACAGCTAAAATCCGACACACTTCAATTAGACTCCCTTAGTTTAATTCCAGGTTCTATTATTGTAAAATTAAAAGATGGAATGCTCCTCGATACCAGTTTTTATAAAATAAATTTAGCTGAAGGTTTTCTTATTATAAATCGCAACAAAATGAAAGAAAACAATCTTTCAATGGATAGCCTTCAAACAACTTACAAAACATTCCCCTATCTCTTTTCAGCGGAAACAAAACACAAAGACATTAAAAATATTCGTCCAGATAACAGAGGTTTTGTAAATCCATTCACCTATACAATCGACAACAAAGGGGACGATATTTTTAAAATGGACGGACTCAACAAAACAGGAAGTATTTCACGTGGAATTACTATTGGGAGTAATCAAGACATGGTGGTGAATTCCAATTTAAATCTTCAATTATCCGGCAAACTAAACAATGATATTGAAATATTATTAGCAGCAACCGATAATAACATTCCTATTCAGCCTGAAGGAAATACACAACAGTTACAAGAATTTGATAAAGTTTTTATTCAGTTATCCAAAAACAAAACAAAATTGATTGCTGGTGATTTTCAAATGACACGCCCAAAAAGCTATTTCATGAATTTTTATAAAAAAGCACAAGGAATAAATTTTTCGACAGCATTACCAACGAATATACAAAACAAAGAAAAACAAGGACTCTACACAACCACCTTAAGTGCAGCCGTATCGCGAGGAAAATTTGCAAGAAATCAAATTCAGGGTATAGAAAGCAATCAAGGTCCATACAGATTAAGAGGAGCAGAAAATGAGTTATTTATAATTGTATTATCTGGCACAGAAAAAGTTTACATCGATGGAAGACTTTTGGATAGAGGACAAGAGAACGATTACATCATCAATTATAATACGGCAGAAATTACTTTTACAGCAAAGCAATTAATTACAAAAGACAAACGCATTGTTGTAGAGTTTCAATATTCCGATAAAAATTACGCTCGATCATTAGTACATTTTGGCAATGATTATGAACAAGGGAAATTAAAATTACATGTCAATCTTTATTCGGAACAAGACAGTAAAAACCAACCACTACAACAAGATTTAACTCCTGAACAAAAACAATTACTTACGCAAATTGGTGACACGTTAACACTTGCAGTAACACCTAGTTTTGATAGTGTTGCTTTTACAAATAGTGAAGTGCTTTATTTTAAAACAGATACTACCATTGGCACCCAGACATTTCAAAATATATTTATCTACAACACAAATGCGGATAGCGCAAAGTACCGGGTAACATTTAGTAATGTTGGAACAAATAAAGGAAATTACAAACAAATAAATTCGAGTGCCAACGGAAAAGTATTTGCATGGGTAATGCCCGATACCATTACCAATACACCTCAAGGAAATTTTGAACCTATCATTCAGTTGATTACTCCTAAGAAAAAACAAATGCTTACTGCAGGTTTAGAATATGCCTTTTCTAAAAATTCAAAACTTACAATTGAAGGCGCTGTGAGTAGCAACGACATCAATACATTTTCATCCGCAAATAGTAAAGATGATGTCGGACTTGGACTAAAAGTAAATTACGATAACAACTTATTACTTCAAAAAACAAAATCAAAAGATTCGCTTTCACACGATTTAAGTTTGATTACAAATGTAAATTATGAGTATGTACAAAATTACTTTTCACCCATTGAACGTTACCGCACTATTGAGTTTGAGCGCGATTGGAACAGAGGAGCAATTGCAACAGTTACAAATGACCAACACATAATAGGTGCA
>JBIIOB010000233.1:0-4333 GCA_044337125.1 Bacteroidia bacterium | reverse complement strand
ACTATTCAATTACTACAATTGAAGGAAGAGTTGTTGAATCAGGAAGAACTAATTCAAATATGATAGTAGTTGATTTGAGCAAAGAAGGAAACGGTATTTATTTCTTGAGAATAAATTCAGATAAAACTTCAACAGTTCAAAAGTTGATTAAGCAATAATTTTAAATGCTGATAAAAACAAAACAGCCCCTCGATTTATCGAGGGGCTGTTTTGTTTTTATATAGAATTACAATTAATTCGAATGACTAAAATACTTGCTTCTAAAACTTGCTTTTTACTCCAAAATTGTCCTATATTTGTTAAAATCAAAAAATACTATGAGTATTCAGATCGAAAATTGTGACAAGTATTCCATAATCAAAATTACAGCTGAAAAGTTGGATAGCAATTTGGCACCCTCTTTAAAATCAGAATTGGTTGTTTTAAATACAGACGGGGTAAAGAATATCATCATTGACATGAGCGATGCTCGTTATTGCGATTCATCTGGACTTAGTGCTATTTTGGTTGCAAATCGTTTATGTAAAAATTCTAATGGACATTTTGTGCTATCAGGATTACAAGATTCCGTTCGAAAATTAATCGTTATTTCTCAGTTAGATACCATCCTCACCATTACAGATACTGTAAGTGAGGCAAAAGATAAATTAAGTGTTCTTGCATAAGTGTTAAAAACTAAATAAACTAAATATGATGAAAAAATTACTCCTTTCTGCTTCGGCTTTATTTTTATTGAACGTAAGTTCATTTGCACAAGTTTGTACTCCTAATATTTCTTGTATTCCTGGTGGACAAGCATATGGTGTTTGTCCTGATAGTGCTACAGGTTTAGCTGTTGGTGTTGTAAATCAAGCGTATTCTCAAGAAGTAAGTATTAAAGTGCCTACTGATGGAACTGATTTTGGTTTTCCTACAGCAACTATTGTTTCTATTGAAGTAACAGGTGTTGATAGTTTAGCTCCAGGTTTAAACTACCAATGTGCTCCAGCTAATTGTACATTCCCTGGTGGTTCAAATGGTTGCTTTTTAATTTCTGGAACGCCAACTCAAGTTTGGAATAAAAAAATAATTGTTAATGCAATAGCTCACACTACTATTTTTGGTGTTCCAATCGATCAACCACAAACCAACGAACAATTTCGTAGTATTGTAGTTGCTGCAACATCAATCACTGATTTAGATTTAACTAAATTTGATGTGAAGCAAAATTCACCAAATCCTTTCTCTGAAAAAGCAGAGATTTATTTCTCTTCTACAACTGATTCTGAAGTAGAATTTAAAGTGTATAACATGGTGGGTGCTGTTGTATATTCGAACAAATTTGAAGCACAAAAAGGTGCGAATACAATTAGATTAGAAGCAAATTCATTTGCTGCTGGTGTTTACATTTATTCAGTTAAAAGCGGAAATACGACCATCACTAAACGTATGGTTGTTACTAGCAAATAATGCAAAATTTTGATTTAACAATTTTAGGTTGCAGCAGTGCAACTCCTACATCAAAACGAAATCCTACCGCTCAGCTTTTAAACATAGCTGAGCGGTTTTTTTTAATTGATTGTGGGGAAGCTACCCAAATACAATTGCGCAGGTATAAACTCAAATTTCAGCGCATCAATCATATTTTTATCAGCCATTTGCATGGCGATCATTATCTAGGTTTGCTGGGGCTTTTATCCAGCATGCATTTGCTTGGTAGAACAACCGAATTGCATTTGTATTGTCCAGCCGAATTGCAAGAAATTATTGAAGTTCAATACAAACATTCCGAAACACGATTAAATTATCAATTGGTATATCACCATCACAATTATAAAAGTGATGAAGTCCTTTTTGAAGATGATAAAGTGATTGTTACTTCCATTGTTCTGAATCATCGCATCCCATGTTGTGGTTTTAAATTTACCGAAAAGCCTTTATTGGCAAACATTACAAAAGATACACTTGCGTATTACAAAATACCGGTTGAACAAATTTTACCAATCAAGCAGGGCGCTGATTTTGTAACCTCAGACGGAACAATTATTCCTAATTCTAAATTGGTTTCAAATAAAGCAGTCCCTCGTAGTTATGCTTATTGCTCTGATACCTGTTACGATGAACGAATTATACCGTTTATTAAGAATGTAGATTTACTTTACCACGAAGCAACCTTCTTGCACGAAAAAGCAGATAGAGCAAAAGAAACATACCATACAACTGCATTGCAAGCTGGACAAATTGCACAAAAGGCAGAAGTAAAACAATTGATGATTGGACATTATTCTGCTCGATACAAAGACTTGCAACCATTGTTGAATGAGGCAAAATCAATGTTCGACAATACTATTTTAGCCATCGAAGGCGAAAGCACAAAACTTTAATTATGGAATTTACCTTAACTGAAATAATTGGCTATTTAGCTTCAATCGTTGTATTGATTTCTTTCTTAATGAAGGATATTTTAAAACTACGTGTCGTAAACTTTGTTGGCTGTGGATTGTTTGTAGCATATGGCGTGATGCTTCATTATTCTGTTCCTATTATTCTTACCAATGGTGTGATTATGATCATTCATATCTACTATTTGAGTAAAATGAAGAAAAAGTAAATTTCTGCCAAACTGTCCCTATTCCTTGCTTGGCATAAGGATTGAACTTCATTCAGCATATTTTTATTACTCGACTTAAATATTCAAAAAAATGACTGATAATTTCGACTTAAATGGCTTAAATCCTTTGTTTAGCGCTAATATGATGGAGGAGGATTCGGAGTTTATTCCATTGTTGTCATCGGAAGATGAAGATCAGATGAATTCTGAAAAAACACCAGAAGAACTGTCAATATTACCTCTACGCAATACCGTATTGTTTCCTGGTGTTGTAATTCCAATTACAGTTGGACGCGATAAATCCATTAACCTTGTTAAAGATGCCTATAAAGGCGATAAAATAATTGGTGTTGTTTCGCAAAAGAATGATAGTATTGAAGACCCAACAATTGATGATTTAAATAAAATTGGTACCGTTGCTCACATCATTAAAATGCTTCGTATGCCTGATGGCAACACGACTGTTATTATACAAGGCAAAAAACGATTTGAGTTAGGTGAAATTATTCAAAGTGAGCCCTATATCAAAGCAAAGATTTCTGCTTTTAATGAAATTCGTCCAAAAAAAGAAGATCAAGAGTTCGATGCTTTGGTTTCTTCTTTAAAAGATTTAGCTACACAAATAATTAAGCAAAGCCCTCATATTCCTACAGAAGCAAATTTTGCATTGCGTAATATTGAAAGTCCTTCATTTTTGATCAATTTCATCTCATCAAACATGAATGCACCTGTAGCAGACAAACAAAAAATGCTAGAGGTTGCCAATCTTTCTGATAGAGCAACATTGTTGTTATCGAATCTTACGAAAGAATTGCAAATGCTGGAATTGAAAAATCAAATTCAATCGAAAGTGAAAGTTGATTTGGATAAGCAACAACGTGATTATTTTTTAAATCAGCAATTAAAAACGATTCAAGAAGAATTAGGTGAAAATAATTTCGCGCAGGATATTCGTGAAATGCGTGAAAAAGCAAAGACTAAAAAATGGAGTAAAACAGTATCCGATTCATTCGAAAAAGCCATCACAAAGTTGGAACGCATGAATCCGAATGCTGCTGAATATTCAATACAAACTAATTATTTAGAAGTATTATTGGATTTGCCTTGGGATGATTCTACTACCGATAACTTTGATTTAAAACGTGCTCAAAAGGTGTTGGATAAAGATCATTTCGGTATGGAAAAAGTGAAGGAGCGTATTTTAGAACACCTTGCTGTATTGAAATTAAAAGGCAATATGAAATCGCCAATTTTATGTTTGTATGGACCTCCTGGTGTTGGTAAAACATCATTAGGGAAAAGTATAGCAGAAAGTTTAGGACGTAAATATGTGAGAATGAGTTTGGGTGGTTTGCGTGATGAAGCCGAAATTCGTGGACATCGTAAAACCTATATTGGTGCAATGCCTGGACGTGTGTTGCAAAATATTAAAAAAGCTGGATCATCTAATCCCGTGTTTATTTTAGATGAAATAGATAAAGTTGGAAATGATTTTCATGGCGATCCATCATCAGCTTTACTTGAAGTACTTGATCCAGAGCAAAACAATGCTTTTTACGATAATTATGTAGAAATGGATTACGATTTATCGAATGTGATGTTCATTGCTACAGCTAATTCATTAAGCTCTATACAACCTGCTTTGCGCGATCGTATGGAAATTATTGAAATTACAGGGTATACCATCGAAGAAAAAATTGAAATTGCAAAACGCCATTTACTACCTAAACAATTAGGTGAGCA
>JBIIOB010000232.1:0-4334 GCA_044337125.1 Bacteroidia bacterium | reverse complement strand
AGGAAGGAAAAGCAATGGCAACAAGGGAGGAAGAATAAGAACCTCCTTCAATAAACTTGTAGTTTTTTTCGTAATAGTCTTTGATTAAAAATAAGCCAGCCAAAATGATTCCAAAATCAAACGTTGGAAGTGCAATGGATTTTAAAAAGCGCGCTGTAATGGCAGCTCCAGCTCTTAGGTAGATTGCTAAATTGATTAAAAACGAAAATAATTTTGCATTGTTTTGAGAAAAATGTTTTTCAGCAAAAATGACCATTGCTCTGTAAAAAACAAAAACATAGTTTACACTACTTTTTTTAGTGCTTTCTCCTTTGTAGTGAATGATGCGAGTTTCAGGGAAATAATAATTTTTGTATCCACCCAAAATAATTCGGTACGATAAGTCAATGTCCTCACCATACATAAAAAAGGTTTCGTCCAATAGACCAACTTTGTCCAGTACAGATTTTCTCATAAGCATGAATGCACCAGATAATACATCTACCTCATTCGTCTGGTCTTTATTCAAAAATCCTAAATGGTATTTTCCAAATGTTTTTGATTTTGGAAACAATTTCGATAGTCCAAATATTTTATAAAAAGCAACAGATGGAGTAGGCAAGCCCCTTTTTGATTCAGGTAAAAAATTACCCTTACCATCCAGCATTTTTACTCCTAATCCACCAGCATCAGGATGAGCATCCATGAATGCAACTACCTTTTCAAACGTATCTTCTTCAACAACTGTATCCGGATTTAATAACAATACGTATTCGCCTTTGGATACTTTTATTGCCTGGTTATTGGCATATGAAAAACCGGTGTTCTTTTTATTTTCAATTAAAAAAACTTCTGGGAATTTATCTTTAACCATCTCCACAGATCCATCCACGGAATTGTTATCGACAACATAAACCTCGAGTGAAACATTTTTAGATGCTTTACGAACAGAATGTAAGCATTGCTCTAAAAAATGTTGAACATTGTAATTAACTATGATTACACTTAACTTCATTTCATCTGTAAAGTGTTCTCGTATGGAGTACGGTTAATAATTGAGCGTCCTAATGTTATTTCATCAGCATATTCGAGCTCGTCACCAATTGCTATTCCTCGAGCAATTGTACTCATTGGGATACCAAAATCTTTTAGACGCTTATAAATATAAAAATTGGTTGTATCACCTTCCATAGTAGTGGATAATGCCATTATAACTTCTTTAATTTCACCTGTAGCTGCTTTGTTTACCAATGATTCAATTGTTAAATCACTTGGCCCAATTCCATCCATTGGTGAAATAATCCCACCTAAAACGTGATAAACACCTCTATATTGTTGTGTGTTTTCAATAGCCATTACATCACGAATATCTTCTACAACACATACCGTACTTTGATCACGGTGAGGATTTGAGCAAACATCACACAATGGTTTATCAGATACATTATGGCATTTTTCGCAATAACGTAAATCGTTGCGTAATTTTATAAATGCATTTCCAAACTGATTAACATCGGCCGTATTTTGTTTCATCAAATGCAACACAAAACGAAGGGCAGTACGCTTGCCTACACCAGGCAATTTACTGAACTCATTTACGGCTTCTTCAATTAATTTGGAGGAAAAATTCATAGGCTTAAAATTACACTTTTTTTGGCTATAAAATATCGAGATTATGCAATAACAAATACGTATTTTTACACACTTGTTAGTTAATTAATTCAAATGAAACTTCATAAATCACTCGTTCAAGCCGTTGTTGATACACTTCAACAAATATTTGTGGAAGGTGTTTATGCCGATAAGGCAGTTGAGCAGGTGCTTAAACAAAATCCCAAATGGGGCTCCCGCGATAGACGATTTATCGCTGAAACGACCTATGGTATTGTTCGTTGGTGGCGATTATTGAATGAAATTTTAGGCGAAACAACTGCTAATCGTTTTCATAAATTAATTGGAATATATCAGTTATTGAATGAGAATGATATACCTGATTGGGAAGAGTTTAATGGCTTGGAGAAGGAGACAATTTTAGAAAAAGCTAGTTTCGTGAAGCAAATCCGAAAGTATAGAGAAGCATACCCCGACTGGTTGGATGAATTGATGGTAAAAGAGTTAGGAGAAGATGTTTGGGAAAAAGAAGCGAGTGCATTGAATATTGAAGCAGCAGTTGTGTTGCGAGTAAATACATTAAAAACGAAAAAAGATAAAGTTCAACGTTTATTAAAAGAGCAGGGAATTGAAACAGAGGTTCTTCCTAACTATGAGGATGCATTACCTTTAGTAAAACGTCAGAATATTCAATCATTAAAGGAATATAAACAAGGTTTAATTGAAATTCAAGATGCATCCTCTCAATTAATTAGTCCGTTTTTAGAAGTTAAGGAAGGAATGACTGTTATTGATGCTTGCGCTGGAGCAGGAGGTAAATCCTTGCATATTGCTGCCATGATGCATAATAAAGGCATTTTAATTTCTATGGATGTAGAAGAACGGAAATTAAAAGAATTGCAACGCAGAGCTGAACGAGCAGGAGTAAACATTATTAAAACACGTGTGGTGAATGATGTTGCTATTCAGCAATTAAAATCTTCTGCTGATAGATTGTTATTGGATGTGCCTTGTTCAGGTTTGGGAGTCATCCGAAGAAACCCCGATGCAAAGTGGAAACTAACAGAAGGATTTATCAATGAAATAAAAAAAACGCAGCAACAAATTATTTCATCTTATTCAGAAATGTTGAAGCCAGAAGGAATAATGGTGTATGCTACTTGTAGTATCTTGCCTTCTGAGAATCAAAAACAAGTGGAATTGTTTCTGCAAAATCACCCTAATTTTATTTTAATGGAGGATAAAAAAATATTGGCAAGTGATGGATTTGATGGGTTTTACATGGCAAAATTAAAACGGTTGAAATAATGATTAGCTTTATTTCTAATAACGAATTTATTTACGATTTTCTTGAAAAAGAAGGTCGTTTACCTTCTGCTTATTCATCAGATGTTGTTTTTGATTATGAAAATGAAGATGCTTATTTCTTAATAATATACGATTCTTCAAAACGCAATTTTTTTCTATTGAAGTCGGATGCCTACATACAGGATATGCGCGAACTTACAATGCTAATAGAGGTGGTGCAAGAGAATATGGAAGCCTCTTTTAGTAGTAGAACAGCTCAGAAGGCCATTCAAATTTTGGAAGATAAAATTCAGTATTGTAATAGTAGGCGTTCTTTTTTTGATGCACATTAAAATAAAAATCCCCAACAAATTTTGTTGGGGATTTTTATTTTGGTATTTGTTTAATTAACGAATCATTAATTTTTGTGTTAATCTATTTTCTGTAGTTTCAAGAACAATGAAGTAGGCACCAGAACTCATTCCAGTACTATTTAAGAAGTAATTTTTTTCTCCGCTTAATAATTCACCTTCAAAAATTGTTGATACATAGTTTCCTAAAACATCATACAATTTAATGCTTCCTTTTGTTGCTTTGTTGATTGATACTGGGATGCATGTAATTCCATGTGATGGATTCGGATAAGCCGCTTTCATTTCGAATGAAGCTGTTTCGGAAATACCAGTTGTTCCACCCAATACATCAAATTCAAAATTACCTTCTGGAGCAGGCATTGGACGAACTTGTTCCTTGCCAGAATTCGCATGTCCTAAAATATAATAGAATACATGTGTTCCTGCTGGTTGTGCTGGAATAAAACCCGTCCAAGTATCATTTGTTACATTAGTTAAGCTCATGCTAACTGCAGTGAATGGAATGTTCGTTGTGTCCGTAGTATAATACAATGTAGCAAACTGGATTCCAGATTTATGTTGCACCAATGCATCCACTTGATAGGGCGTAGTTGTATTGGTTGTATTTGGTAAGTTTTGATGAACAATACGCAATGGATTTTGAACACCAACGGAGTGAGTGATACAATGCAATGAACCACTTGCTGAAATTGTTTGATTCGAATTGATTCCTACAATGTTGTATCCAGGCATCGCATCTTTCCAAATACGAATAGCAGTAGTATCATATTCTGTATAGAACTGAGGAACAATTACTGTTTTGTTTATAATGGTAGAATTGGCATAGGTTAAGTAGTTTCCATTTCCATCCGGATAATCAAAACCATTGTTTTGATCAGGAGGCTGAGGAATACGAATCACTTTGTAAGGTGTTCCAAATGATGAATTGAAATTCGCTAAGACGTATTGAAGATTTGCTTCAATTTGTGGACCATCTGCAACACCTGCAGGGTATTCTCCAACTAATAATGTTTCTTCATTTAATAATTTCATGTGCATGTCGATATGGTGAATGCCATCAAATGGTAACGTTTCCATTTTGAT
>JBIIOB010000231.1:0-4339 GCA_044337125.1 Bacteroidia bacterium | reverse complement strand
TCCCCTTTTATTTTAGGATAATCACCATCTGTTAATGGATTGTAATTTCCATCTGCATTAACATCAACAAAGGGAGCTAAGTTGCGTGAAAAATTTCCAGTGCCATGTGCTGGCCATGATAGAATATTCGGATCTACAGTATAACTTCCATTTTGAACAGAACCATTTGCAAACATGGTTTGAAATTCTTCTATTTTTAAACGATCCACTTTCCATACTTTGTTATAAGCAATAACGGTTGCCGTATCTGTTGTTCCTGTGATGGTATCCAGTGGTCCTGGCCAGTAATCGAATCCTATTTGGCGATAAGTCATTGCTGCTTGATGCAATTGTCCACCACCATCTACTCCCCCAATCCAAAAATTGGAACAAAAAATGGTGTTGCGTCCTGAGTTTTTAGGAACTTCATAAGCAGAATTACTTCCATTCCAATGCATATCTCCCATTGTAGAAACCGCAGCTTTCACATTATTTATATCCAATGTATTAAAACCCTGAGGTTCGTTTAACAAAGTTGTTCCAGTATAATTTGCATAATTAAAGCTATACAATGTATTAACACCTACAAACCAAACCAAGCTTGTACTGCTTTCGAACGTATGACAATAACCAGTAAAAGTGGAATTGTACCTGTGTGCATCGGCACCAACAAATTCATACATATTATTGGTTAAGAGCCCTCCTTGAGGACCTTTTGACAACGTTTTAGAAGTAACAAAATCAGTTGAGAGGGTGTTATTAGATTCATTTAACCCCGTGATATAACGTGATGAGAATGGCAAAAATAAATTGTTCGAAAATTCGAAAATATTTGTCCCTGTTGACACCCACTTCTGAGAATTATCAAAATGAATTGCATGTATTTTTTGAGATGGCAAATTTGAATTGCTATCATCGTAGTTTGTCCAAGTTGAACCAGACTTTACAGACAAACACGCATTCGTTCCAATCCATAAATCCCCATTCGAATCCATATTAAATGCAGTAACATTATTGTTTATCAATCCTGAGTTGGAAGTAGTATAAACCGTCCAATTGCTTCCATCAAATTTTGCTAAACCTTGTTTTGTCCCCGCCCAAATATCCGTTCCGTTTACAAAAACGGTATTAATGGTATCGTTTGGAAGACCTGAATTAATAACATTGAATGTATTCCAGGTAGCACCATCAAACTTCGCCAAACCTGCACTTGTAGCCACCCAAACATTTGAGGATGCATCGAACGCAACATCCCAAACAAAATTCGATGGAATGTTTGAATTTGCAGGTTTATATTCTGTAAAATTTGATCCATCAAACTTAATCAAACCTCGAAACGAACAAATCCACTTATTGGCTTGTGCATCTACCTTAATAGCATACTTAGCCGAAGTTAAAAATGGAATTGGGTAACTTGTAAATCCGTTTTGTCCCCAAACAAAACTACTTAAGAGTGTTAATACGCATATTAACAATTGTGTAAATTGTTTCATAGTGTTATAAATTAAAAAATGAGGGGGATGATTTTGTTCAAATGTACTGTTAGAAAACATGCAGAGGAAAACAATTTTCTGCAATTGTATACATGTCTAAAAACAGTTCTTTATTCGGAACGATTGATTTTATTGAATTAGGGAGCTTTTAAAAGCTACATCTCTAAACAAAAAAAGAACTCGTATAATTGTCTTATACGAGTTCAAAAATTAAAAGTTCAGTAAATTTTATTTCGCCATCAACGCTTCTATTTCATCTGCTTCAATTGGAATGTTTTTCATTAAATCATCTGGTCCGTTTGCCGTAATTAAAATATCATTCTCGATACGGATCCCTAAATTTTCTTGTGGGATATAAATTCCTGGCTCGCAGGTAAACACCATTCCTGCTTCTAATGGGCGATTAAAATCACCTACATCGTGTACATCCAATCCTAAAAAGTGTGAAGTACCGTGCATAAAATATTTTTTATACGCAGGCCATTCTGGATTTTGATTTTTAATATCATCCAATGTTATTAATCCTAAATCCACCAATTCTTTTTCCATTAAATGACCCACTGCTTTGTGGTATTCTGGAATGGTATTTCCAACCACCAACATTTTTGTTGCAGCACGCATTACTCGTAATACTGCATTGTAAACTTCTTTCTGACGTGCTGTAAATTTTCCGCTTACCGGAACACAACGTGTTAAATCACTTGCATAGTTAGCGTATTCTGCAGCAACATCTAACAAAATAACATCGCCCGCTTTGCATTCTTTGTTATTGTCTACATAATGCAATACACAAGCATTTCCGCCCGATGCAATGATAGGTCCGTAAGCAAATCCGCGTGAACGGTTACGCACAAATTCATGTACCAATTCCGCTTCAATTTCGTATTCCATCACACCTGGTTTTACAAAACCTAACAATCTGCGAAAGCCTTTTTCGGTAATGTTACACGCTTGTTGAATCAAAGCAACTTCGTAGCTCGATTTGATTGCACGCAACGTATGCATGATTGGAGCAGCGCGCTCTACTTTGTGCAATGGAAATTTTGAAATGATGTTTTTATTGAAACGCATTTCTGCTGTTTCGGTATCAATGTATCTGCGTGTATGCTCGTTGCTATTTAAATAAATATGTTCGGCTTGAAATACAACAGTTTTTAAAAATGAATCGAATGCTTGATTCCAAATCACATTTTTAATTCCCGATGTTGCAGTAGCTTGCTCTTTGGTTAGCTTAGCACCTTCCCAAATTGCAATGGTTTCGTTGGTTTCGCGCACAAACAATACTTCTTTGTGTGCTCCATTTTTTGCATCGGGATAAATCAATAAAATAGTTTCTTCTTGATCCACACCCGTTAAATAAAACAAATCGGAATTTTGTACAAAGCCCATTGCACCATCGGCATTGGTTGGCAAAATATCATTGCTCACAAAAAGAGCAATTGAATTTGGTTTTAAGCTGGCTGCAAAACGTTTACGATTTTCGATAAATAACTTGGAGTCAATAGCGGAATATTTCATTTTCTTGATTTTAAATTAAAGTCCAAAGTTTGTAAATTATATCCGAATAAAAAAGGGATGTTTTGAGATTGTGCTTTTCTTATTTAGGGCAAGCAATGTTATGGCCTCACAGACTATCATTACAGAGGAAAAGGGCTCAAAAAGCCAAATTTCGTTAATCCATTTTCGGGCAACATTTTCTTATTTAAAATGATTATAAATTAAGCTAATCTATCAGTAAAATAAACCTTTTATAAGGCAATCTGTTTTTAGATAACAAATGAAACCCTTATTTACTTGATAAAAATCATTTTGAATTATACATTTGTCACGCAATTTATAAAATCCGATTTAAACATATAGCTAAATTATGAGTACTACATCAGGAAAATTTCTCCAATCATCATTAGGAAAAAAATTATTAATGGGCTTAACGGGCTTGTTCTTAGTTTCCTTTTTAATTGTTCACGTTTCTATCAATGCCTGCATCTATTTTAACGATGGTGGTGCAACTTTCAATGCTGCAGCACATTTTATGGCGCATAACCCAGTTATTCGTGTGGTAGAAATTGGTTTATTCGTTGGTTTGTTGGCACACGTTGTACAAGCCTTGGTAATCACCATGCAAAACAACAAAGCACGTCCAGTAAAATATGCTGTACCAGCAGGAAACGTTAGCAGCAAATGGTATTCACGTTCAATGGGCGTTTTAGGCTCTTTGTTATTAATCTTCTTAGTAGTTCACTTAGCTAACTTTTGGGTACCTACAAAACAAGCTGTATTTGCTGGTCATGAGCACGATACCTTTGCTGGTTTAAAAGAAGTATTCGCTAAATGGTATTTTGTTGCAATCTACATGGTAGGTGTACTTAGCTTAGGTTACCACTTGTTACATGGATTTCAATCAGCATTCCAAACATTGGGTTTAAATCACAAAAAATATACACCAATGATTAAATCAGTAGGTTTCTGGTTTTCAATCATCATCACATTATTATTTGCATCTATGCCAATAACAATGCATTTAGGTTTAATTAAATAATATTCGAATTAAAGAATCCTTAAGATATGTCAAAATTAGATAGTAAAATTCCTGAAGGAAGTTTAGAGCAAAAGTGGAGCAAATACCGTTCAACAGTAGCTTTAGTAAATCCGGCAAACAAACGTAGTTTAGAAATTATTGTTGTAGGTTCAGGTTTAGCAGGAGCATCAGCTGCATCCTCATTAGCAGAAATGGGTTACAAAGTAAAAGTACTTTGTTTCCAAGATTCAGCTCGTAGAGCGCATTCAATTGCTGCTCAAGGTGGTATCAATGCTGCTAAAAATTACCAAAACGATGGTGATAGCACCTATCGTTTATTTTATGATAC
>JBIIOB010000230.1:0-4367 GCA_044337125.1 Bacteroidia bacterium | reverse complement strand
AGCATTCCGTGAAGCATTGCCAAAATGTAAGCCAGTATTGTTAGAGCCAATCATGAAAATTGAGGTTTTAACTCCAGAGCAAAACATGGGTGATGTGGTAGGTGACTTAAACAAACGTAGAGGTCAAATCGAAGGAATGGATTCTAAAGGTGTTACTCAAGTTATCAAAGCAAAAGTTCCATTGTCTGAAATGTTTGGTTATGTAACTCAGTTACGTACTATCACTTCTGGTCGTGCAACAAGTACTATGGAATTTGATCACTATGCAGAAACTCCTCGCAACATTGCAGATGATGTAATTGCAAAATCAAAAGGTAAATCAGCAGAAAAAGTATAATTATCTAACGTTCTTTATATCTAAATTATGAGTCAAAAAATCAGAATCAAATTAAAGTCTTACGACTTCAACTTAGTTGACAAGTCAGCAGAGAAAATTGTAAAAACAGTGAAAATGACAGGTGCTGTAGTTAGTGGACCAATTCCATTGCCAACACAAAAGAAAATCTACACTGTATTACGTTCACCACACGTTAACAAGAAAGCACGTGAGCAATTTCAACTTTGTTCATACAAAAGATTGTTAGATATCTACAATTCAACTTCTAAAACAGTTGACGCTTTAATGAAATTAGAGTTACCAAGTGGAGTAGAAGTAGAGATCAAAGCATCGTAATTAATAAGTAGTAAATAATAATAACTAAATAAAATGTCTGGAATAATAGGTAAAAAAATTGGAATGACCAGTATCTTCGGTGCCAATGGTAAATATATACCATGCACAGTTATCGAAGCTGGTCCTTGCGTTGTTACGCAAGTAAAAACCTTGGAGAAAGACGGATACGCTTCAGTTCAGTTATCATTCGATGAGAAGAAAGAAAAACATACATCTTCTGCAATGAAAGGTCACTTTTCTAAAGCCGCTACCACTCCTAAACGTAAAATTGTTGAATTCAAACATTTTGATGCAGCAAAAAACATTGGTGAATCAGTAACTGTAGATTTATTTGCAGAAGGTGATTTCGTAGATGTTGCTGGTACATCAAAAGGTAAAGGTTTTCAAGGTGTTGTAAAACGTCACAACTTTAGTGGTGTTGGTCACGCTAACAAATCTCATGGTCAGCACGATAGAGAAAGAGCTCCAGGATCATTAGGAGCATCATCATGGCCTTCTCGCGTATTCAAAGGAATGCGTATGGCAGGTCGTATGGGTGGAAACCGTGTTAAAATCCAAAACTTAGAGGTAGTAAAAGTGATTGCAGATAAAAACCTATTATTAGTAAAAGGTTCTATCGCAGGAGCAAAAGGTTCATACGTTATAATTGAAAAATAAAATGGAAGTATCAGTAGTAAATATTAGCGGTAAAGCTACTTCTAAGAAGGTAAGCTTAAACGATGCAATCTTTGGCATTGAGCCCAATGACCACGCCATTTATTTGGATGTTAAACAACATTTAGCAAATAAACGCCAAGGTACTCATAAATCAAAAGAAAGAAATGAAGTATCAGGGTCAACTAAAAAATTAAAGAAACAAAAAGGAACTGGTGGAGCACGTGCTGGCAGTATCAAATCTGGTACAATCGTAGGTGGTGGTCGTATTTTCGGACCACGTCCAAGAGATTATTCTTTTAAATTGAATAAAAAATTAAAACGATTAGCTCGTATTTCTGCTTTAACATACAAAGCAAAAGAAAGCAGTATTACTATTTTGGAAGATTTCAGTTTTGATGCTCCAAAAACTAAGAAATACGCAGATTTAATCAATAATTTAAAGCTTTCAGACAAAAAAACATTGTTAGTGTTGGGAGATTCAAATAAAAATGTATATTTGTCGTCCCGAAATTTAACCAATGCAAAGGTTGTAACTGCTTCAGATCTAAATACTTACGATATTTTGAACGCACAAAACCTATTATTAGTAGAGAGCTCGGTAGTTGAAATTGAAAATTTATTAGGCAATAAATAAGATGAGCATAGTAGTAAAACCGGTTATAACCGAGAAAATGACAGCCCAAGGCGAGAAACACAATCGCTATGGATTTGTAGTTGCTAAAACAGCTAACAAAGTGGAAATTAAATCTGCTGTAGAAAAACTTTACGGTGTATCTGTTGAGTCAGTAAACACTCAAAATTACATTGGAAAAGTGAAAACCCGTAACACTACCAAAGGTATGGCTATCGGACGTGTAAATAAGCACAAAAAAGCGATTGTTACCTTGAAAGCAGGTGAGACAATTGATTTTTACGCAGGTATCTAAAAATAAAATAAAGAGAAGAAGAAATGGCTTTAAAGAAATTAAGACCCTTAACACCCGGACAGCGTTTTAAATTAGTTAGTGATAACGCTGATATTACAGCTAGTAAACCAGAAAAAAGTTTACTATTACCTGTAAAAAAATCCGGTGGACGCGATAATACTGGGAAAATGACTATGCGTTACATCGGTGGAGGTCACAAGCAACAATACCGTATTATCGATTTCAAACGCGATAAATCTGGTATTCCTGCTACTGTAAAAACGATTGAGTACGATCCAAATCGTACAGCTCGTATTGCATTAGTTGCTTATGCTGATGGAGAGAAACGTTACATTATTGCACCAAACGGTTTGCAAGTTGGACAAAAGATTGTATCTGGTCCAGGTGCAGCACCAGAGGTTGGTAACGCTTTATTATTATCAGAAATTCCTTTAGGAACAACCATTCATAACATCGAATTACGTCCTGGTCAAGGAGCTATCATGGCTCGTAGCGCTGGTTCATATGCACAATTAAGTGCACGTGATGGTAAATACGCTGTAATTAAAATGCCTTCTGGTGAAACTCGTATGATCTTAATCACTTGTATGGCTACAATTGGTTCTGTATCAAATGCAGATCATAACTTGGAAGTTAGTGGTAAAGCTGGTCGTACACGTTGGCAAGGTCGCAGACCGAGAACTCGTCCGGTAGCAATGAATCCTGTTGATCATCCTATGGGTGGTGGTGAAGGTAGAGCTTCTGGTGGTCACCCTCGTTCACGCAAAGGTGTTCCTTCTAAAGGATACAAAACTCGTTACCCTAAAAAGGCTTCGAACAAATACATTATCGAAAAGCGTAAAAAATAATATTAACATGGTTTAATGGTCCGCCTAGACGGATTCACAACTAAAAAACAAAAGAAATGGCACGTTCATTAAAAAAAGGTCCTTTTATCGACTGGAAACTTGAGAAAAAATTATTAGATCTTCAAGCTTCAGGTAAAAAAACTGTAATCAAAACTTGGTCTCGTAGATCAATGATCTCTCCAGATTTCGTTGGATTAACAGTAGCAGTTCATAACGGAAATAAATTTATTCCTGTTTATGTAACAGAAAACATGGTAGGTCACAAGTTCGGGGAGTTTGCTCCAACAAGAACTTTTAGAGGACATGCTGGAAATAAAGATAAAGGTTCTAAATAATTAAGATTATAAAATAACAAAGAAATGGGTGTTAGAAAACAACAAGCAGCGGACGCACGTAAAGAGGCAAACAAATCAAGATACTTTGCAGTATTGAAAAATTGCCCTACATCTCCCCGTAAAATGAGATTGCTAGCTGACCTTATAAGAGGTAAAGAAGTATACATGGCATTGAATTTATTAAAATTCAATCCGAAAGAAGCGTCAGGAAGATTAGAAAAATTGTTAGTATCAGCAATAGCAAACTACGAAGCGAAAACAGGTGAGCGTCCAGAAGGAAGCAACTTAGTAGTGAAAGAAGTATTTGTGGATAGCGCAATGCAAATGAAACGTTTGAGAACTGCTCCACAAGGGCGTGCAAACCGTATCAGAAAACGTTCTAACCACGTTACGATAGTAGTAGATAAAAAACAAGAAGCAACAACAACTAAATAATAATTATTTAAATGGGACAAAAAGCAAATCCGATAGGCTTACGTTTAGGCATCATTAAAGGATGGGATTCTAACTGGTATGGCGGAAAAAATTTCTCTGACAAATTAGTAGAAGATAATAAAATCAGAACTTACTTGAAAGCTCGTTTGGCAAAAGCTAGCATTTCAAAAATTGTAATTGAGCGTACTGTAAAAATTATTACTGTTACAATCAATACATCTCGCCCAGGAATTATTATTGGTAAAGGTGGACAAGAGGTTGATAAAATCAAAGAAGAGTTGAAGAAAATCACTAAAAAAGATATTCAAATCAACATCTTTGAAATTAAACGCCCTGAATTGGACGCTCGTTTAGTTGCTGATAGTATTGCTCGTCAAATTGAAGGACGTGTTTCTTTCCGTAGAGCGGTTAAAATGGCGGTAGCTTCAACCATGAGAATGGGTGCAGAAGGTATCAAAGTTAAATGCTCTGGTCGTTTAGCAGGTGCTGAAAT
>JBIIOB010000229.1:0-4380 GCA_044337125.1 Bacteroidia bacterium | reverse complement strand
CATGATGGGGCTTAAAAAGCACAAAGGCTTTTTACCGCCTCTTAGCATTAAAGCCAAAAGAAGCGCCCATTCGAATGCCATCCTTACTCGGAACAACATATACATTTACTGGTATGTTTAATTTCCCTGATTTAAATGTTTTACCAGCAGCCACAATAAATCCTGCTTGCAATTCGTACGAACCTCTACTATCCATTCGTTTTTCTATTCGATATGGATTCACCATGGTTGAATCATGATTAGTAGACCAATCGCTTTCCAAATGCCAGTTATTGCTTTCATCAAAATAACCATTGGCTTTGTTCACTAGTCCGAATGTTGGACCAAACGCAATTTCCCAACCGTGTTTGTTATTTCTAAAACCATTCATTATGGTGATACTCGGAATAAATACATTCTGATTAAATCCAGAAACGGTAGGTAAAAATTCAAACAAAGCTTGGTAATTTCCTTCGTTCAAGTATTGCACTTCGAACTGATAACCAAATTGAAACATCATTGGAAAAGATCCATAACCACCTTCGGAACGAGGCTTTTGCAATACAGCAGCGGCTTCACCGGTGAAGTAAGCAAATCCACTTCTTGGTCCGGATAAATTTACACTCGATTGATTGGGATTATTGGTTGAACTCTCGAAATTATTTTTCTTGGTAACATAAGCTAATAATGGCTCTTCCACCTTTTTTCCAAACATCTGTCGGATAGAGATTTTTACCATCGACTGCAATTCTTTCGGTAAATTCAAATATTCATTCACCTGTGTTTTTTCGATGGTAGCGGTCTTTACATCAATCAATCGGAAGGTAGCAACTACTGTTTCGCCAATTAGCTCCACACTACCTGTAAACATTTTATCGGAGTTTATAACGCTACCTACTTCTACCAAACAAATTTTACCATAACAATTTGAAATGTTCAATTTGTTTTTTTCCACTACATAGGATACATCGTAACGGTCCATTACCTCGAATGTATCCAGTTTCTCCAACTCTATACGAACCATGTTTCCCATTTGGGTAGGATCAATACCCAATCCTTTTGTATCAATGTTCAATACTGTTACACTTGGTTTATTGGTACTTTTTGCCAAAGTTTTTTCCTGTGCATTGCTTATAGTTGCAAATAAAACAAACAAGCCTAAGAGCGACCAACGTTTTACATTTAGTAGACCTGAATACAGATGGAATGTTTTTTCGCAATATTTTTCCAATACATTCAAATTCAAAAACAATAATAAATTATCTGTTGAAATTTTTTCAGTGGATTTGTTCATTAAATCGGATGATGTTTTAGTTGATTTTTTCATGATTCGTATTTTTAATATTATTTTTTAATGTTTAACCAATTGCATTGATATTCCACAACACCAGAAGCAGTGCTATTAAAAAAATGCTAAATGATTCTACTATTTTTAGTTCTTTTTTCATTTTTATAGAAATTAAATGGTTTGCCATTCTAACAGATTGTGCGCAAATTGTTGTAAATCAATTTTTCCAAAACTTGTGATTGTTATGGAGATGATCAGTGCCACCAAACAAAGTGTTAATACATTTGTTATTTTCGAACTCGTGGTGATGGTATTCGTTACTTCTGTTTTCATGTGATGATGTGTTTAATTTTCTGAAGCAAAACTACTACCTGCTCCTGGGGCATGAAAACGGCATTCTGCTACAAGTCAACAAAATCAATCACTTTGCGCAAAAAATGAGGAAGTATCGGATAACCCAAGGATTGTATTTGCAATTTTTGCAAATACTTTTTGTATCTTTAGGAATAATTGCAAATAATAAGGATTGGGATTAGTAATTTATACCAAAGAATTATGGCAAAAAAAACAACAGAATCGGCTCAATTGGTGCTAATGCAACGTTTAAAAGAAGCATTACCATCTAATATTTCATTGGTTGACGAACTAGCTGATTTACTTCAGGTAAGCAATGATAGTGCTTACCGCAGGATGCGAGGAGAAACACAATTAAGTATCGAGGAAATTGCTGCTATTTGCAAACATTTTAAGCTTTCGTTTGATGCATTTATCAATAGCAACGACAATAGCTTAGTTAGCTTCAAATACAACCGCATGGATGCCGATTCAGATGCATTCAAAGCGTATTTCAAAAGCATAAAATCCGATTTAGAGAAGATTGTGACCTTTGAAGAAAAGGAAATTATTTTTGCGGCAGAGGATATTCCTATCTTTCATCATTTCGCACATCCTGAACTTACGGCCTTTAAAATGTTTTACTGGAACAAGTCAATACTTAATGCTAAAGATTTTGAGGATAAAAAGTTTGATAGTAAACTCGTTGATGCAGAACTTATAGAAATTGCATCTTCCATACTAGAACATTATGCTGCAGTTCCTTCTATTGAAATATGGAGCGATGATACCGCCAACAGTACCATCAAACAAATTGAATTTTATTGGGAAGCAGGTATTTTTAAAACGAAGGAAGATGCCTTGCTTATTTGTGATCAGGTATCACAAATGCTGGAGCGTATTAAACGACAAGCGGAATTAAATACCAAAATGGGATTGGATAACAAACCAACTTCCAGTAATTCCAACTATGCACTTTATCACAGCGATGTAATGATTGGTAATAATTGTGTGTTGGTTTCTACAGGTCCAGTAAAAGCCACTTACCTCTCTTATCATACGTTCAATACCATATTAACCATGAATGCGAACTTTTGTCAAGAAACAGATACATGGCTAAAAAACTTAATTCGGAAATCAAACTTGATTAGTGGTGTTGCTGAAAAGCAACGTTATCGTTATTTCAAAAAAATTGAAGAGACGATGAATAAACTGCGAACAAAAATAGAAAACGAATAGAAGTCCAATCAGCTAGATTGCAATACCAATCATACAGACATCGTCAATCTGTTCGAAGTTACCTTTCCATGCTTCAAAGTAGGTATCTATAACTTCTTTTTGCTTTTCCATTGGCTTTTTGTGATTGTCCAACAGCATTTTACGGAAGTAATTGTATTTTAATTTTTTGCCATTTGGTCCGCCAAACTGATCAACAAAACCATCTGAGAACAAATAGATTCGATCCTCGGGTAATAAATCAATTTCTTTATTTGTAAACTCGTATTCTTCCACATCCACAAAATTTCCGATAGGATGTTTATCTCCTTTTATCTTTAAAATTTCATTGTTTCGTACTATAAACAAAGGACTTAAAGCACCAGCAAATTCCATTTTATTAGTATCCAAATCAATACAACAAATGGCAATGTCCATTCCATCTCTGATTTTAGAATCCTCTACATGTTGTTTTAAAGTATTGGTAATAATTTTATTCAACTGTGTTAGTATGTCGGCTGGTCGAGTATAATTATACTCGTTCACCAATTGATTTAAACCATTAAAACCAATCAAACTCATAAATGCACCTGGAACTCCATGTCCTGTACAATCCACAACGGCAAATAATATTTTATTGCCTTTGCGTTCAATCCAATAAAAATCACCACTAACAATGTCTTTGGGTTTGTAGAGCACGAATGCATTCTTAAGATGTTCTTTCACACTATCTTCACCAGGTAAAAATGCATCTTGAATTCGTTTTGCATACTTGATACTATCGGTAATATGCTTATTGGTTTCTTCAATTATCTCTTTTTGTTTTACAACTTCTGATGTCCGCTCATTTACTTTATCTTCCAAGTTTTCAACTAAGCTTGCATTCTCCAATGCAATGGCTGTATAGGTGCCTAAAGTTTTTAGAATATCGATATGCAATGGAACATAGGCATTTTTCTTAAAACTTTGAACAGTAATAACACCAACAATTCGTTCACCAATGGTCATCGGACAAAACAGTAAAGAATCTGGCATATCACCTGATGGAACAACAATCTTTTTTGTGTATTTATGGTATTCTGTTAAATTATCATTGATAAAAATCTCTTTCTTATTTTTCACACACCAAACCGAATAATTATCATCATTGTCCATAGAAACGCTTATAGGCGGATAAGACTCACCCTTCTCTATTTCGAAACGGTATTCTATTTCATTCAGCTGTGGATGGTAGATACGAACACCGAAACAATCGGCATTCATTAATTGTGATACATTTTCATGTAGTTTTTTGAAAATCGAATTAAAACTTACGCTTGATGTAATTTGTTGTCCGATAACACTCAACACGCGCATGTTTTCATACGAGCGTTCTATTTCTTCTTTTTGCTTTGTAACCTCTTGTGTTCGCTCCCTTACTGTCTCCTCCATCTTCTCGTACAAACGAGCATTTTCAATAGCAATAGCACAGTATACCGCTAAATTTTTAACTAGGTTAACTTGGTATTCATTAAATGCATTTTTATTAAAACTCTGAACTGTGATAACACCATTCTTTTTACCAG
>JBIIOB010000228.1:0-4381 GCA_044337125.1 Bacteroidia bacterium | reverse complement strand
ATATTATGGGTGATGGATATCGAAATACACCCGAAACTATTTTAGGTGGTTTAGAAAGTGTAAAATCCAAACTTCAAGAAAATGACCTTCATGTTGAAATGGCAGGGGCTGCTGAATATTATTTGGATTTTGATTTTGAACGGAAGTTAGACAATGAGAAATTATTGACCTTTGGTAAAAATTATTTGTTGTTTGAAATTTCGTATATGAATCCTCCAGATAATTTATATCATGTAATTTTTAAAATGCAAACACAAGGATATAAGCCCGTTTTGGCCCATCCTGAACGTTATAATTTTTGGCATAAAGAATTTGATAAATATGAAGCTTTCATTGATAAAGGAGTTTTACTTCAAATGAACATAAATTCGTTATCAGGATACTATTCTATGCCAACTAAAAAAGTGGCTGAGCAAATGATTGAAAAAAACATGATTTCATTCGTTGGATCGGATTGTCACCACATGGGGCATATTAATTTAATGAAGGAAGCAGTATATGAACCGCACTTGCAAAAATTGGTTGAAAGCGGAAATTTGCTAAATAATACATTATAATGGTTTGATTCTTGTTTCAAACTCCTAAAAGCAGTAAATCATGAACAAAAGAATATTCGTTTTATTTGGACTACTTGTAGCAATAGTTACACAATCTTTTGCACAAGATGATGGAGAAAAACCTTGTCAGGAAATTGAAAACAAAAAAGCAAAAAAGCTTTACGAGCAGGGCATCGATAAAAAAAATAAGAAGGAAGACCGAATGGCATTTTTGGATCAGGCTATTAAGCTTGAACCGGAATATGTGGATGCTAATTTTGCTTTTGGAATGGAGCGAATTCGTACCTTGATATACGAAGACAAACCTTTTAAAACTGTTGAGCCTTACTTTTTAAAGGTTATTGAGATTTGCCCAAAATATCATTCTAATCCCTATTATTATTTAGGATTCAGCTATTATGAACAAGAAAAATGGGAAGAGAGTGCAAAATATCTTAAAGAATTTTTGAACTTTAAAGATGATGATGTCAACAAATTTGATAAAAACTATGATGGTTTATTATCGGAAGCAAAGAAAATGCTGAAGTATGCAAAGCTTTATGGTGAAATCTTTAAAAATCCTGTTCCATTCGATCCAACTCCAGTTGCTGGTGTTTGTACGCCCAATGATGAATACTTGCCTATTATAACCGCAGATGATGAACAAATTTTGTTTACTCGCAAATCGCCATATGTTAGTAAAGATGGTATTGTTGGAATGTCCACTGATATGGAAATAGAATTGTTCAGTTACAGTAAACGTGATAAATCAGGTCAATTCACAAAAGGAAACCGAATGCCATTTCCTTTTAATAAGCAAGGTGGCCAAGGTGGTGCAACCATGAGTATTGATAACAAACATTTGTATTTTACCATTTGTAAATCAGAAGGTGGCGACCAGGTTAATTGTGATATTTATCATTCCGATTTAGTAAATGGTGAATGGACCGATATTGAAAAAGTAGAAGGAATAAATGATCCTATTTATTGGGATTCACAACCAAGTTTAGCTTCAGATGGTGTTACGCTTTATTTTGCAAGTGATCGAAAAGGTGGTAGAGGAGGAGTTGACCTTTATAAAACAGTAAAAGATAAAGTTACTGGACAATGGAGCAAACCAGAAAATTTAGGTACAACAATCAATACCCCATTTGACGAAAAATCTCCTTTCATTCATTCCGATTTCGAAACCATGTATTTTTGCTCAGATGGGCATCCTGGTGTTGGTGGCTTTGATATTTTTTATTCACGCAAAGCGGAAGATGGTAAATGGTCGGAGCCAAAGAATATTGGTGTTCCAATTAATACAGTAGGAGATGATTTAGGCTTTTTTGTAAGTACAGATGGTAAATTGGGCTATTTTGCTTCCAATGAACCTAATCGAACAAAAGGTCGTTCAGTAGGTAAATATGATTTATTTTCATTTGAATTATACAAGGAAGCACGTCCACAAGATGTATCTTTCCTTAAAGGTAAAATTGAAGATAAAGCACAAGGGGAAATCAAGAATTTTACAGTGGAAGTAAAGGATGCAGTTACAAAAAAAGTAACGCAAGCAGTTGTAGATTCTACAACAGGTGATTTCGCTGTTGTTGTAAATGCTAAAGTGAAAAATGATTTAATTGTAACCGTTAAAAAAGATAATTATGCTTTTAGCTCACAACTTGTTTTAAAGGATTCTATTAAAAACACAAAGCCACTGCCTATTAAACCTATTGTTGCAGATACTATTGCAATAGGACAAAAGTATTTGTTGGACAATATTTATTATAAAGTAAATGCTTCTGAATTAGAACCTCGATCTATTATTGTGATTGATGAATTTGTTGAGTTTTTAAAAGCGCATCCAACTATTAAAATTGAAATTCATGGGCATACCGATAATGTTGGCAATCCTAAAGATAATCTTGCTTTAAGCACCGATCGTGCATTTACAGTAAGAGATCAATTACTTGAAAAAGGAATTGATGAAAAGCGTTTAATTGCTTTTAAAGGTTTTGGAGCATCTCAGCCAGTTGCAGATAATTCAACGGAAGCTGGAAGGGCAAAAAATAGAAGGACTGAATTTGTTATCGTTGGAAAATAAAATGAAGAAAGCACGCAGGTATTTCGTTTGGTTTACCATTGTTTTTGCCTTGGTGTTTTTAAGTTTTTACCGCGATTATTTTTTTAGGTGCATCAATGCATTGCTCATGGCCTGGGATTATAACATGGATTATCCAATGCCTGGACATTTGAAGTTTTTTGAGCAATTCGATTATTCCACAATTGTAAATTTAAAGTGGCTATTTACTTTTTTATTCGCTTTATTCTTTTATCTCATTAGTATCTTTTCCATTCATTTCCATTTTTCAAGTAGAAATTACAACCGAATAACTACCATTGTTTTTATTGGTTTGTTTGTGTTTTCAGCTTTTTTTATTGGTGCTGGCTTGATTCTCCCAAGCCTTTCAGAACGGATGTATGAATTTGCTCGATTTCTTATGGGTTTAGCCCAATCTCCTTTTATACTAATGGTTTTAATTCCAGCTTTCATGCTAGCTGAAAGAGAGAAACAAAAGCAATAGTATAATTCACATCAATCATATTCCTTTCAGTTTTTTTTATACTTTTGTACTGCAATAAATTGCAATGTTCTACATACTACTTAATAATTCAATCTTATGAAAAAAGACACCGCTATTTTTAATTTAATTGCTGAAGAAAAAAAACGTCAAACTGTTGGTATTGAACTTATCGCTTCTGAAAACTATGTAAGCGAGCAAGTGATGAAAGCAATGGGAAGCGTATTAACAAATAAATATGCAGAAGGATTGCCTCACAAACGTTATTATGGTGGTTGCGAAGTAGTAGATAAGGTTGAGCAATTGGCAATTGATAGAGCAAAAGAATTATTCAATGCTGCTTGGGTAAATGTTCAACCTCATTCTGGAGCACAAGCAAACGCTGCGGTAATGTTAGCTGTATTAAAACCTGGTGATAAAATTTTAGGTTTCGATTTGTCACATGGTGGGCATTTAACACATGGTTCCCCTGTTAATTTTTCTGGTAAACTATATGTTCCTAGCTTTTATGGTGTAGAAGAAAAAACAGGGCGTGTGAATATGAAAAAAGTTGAAGAGATTGCAATGCGCGAAAAGCCTAAGTTGATTATTTGTGGAGCATCATCTTATTCACGTGATTGGGATTACAAAACCTTCCGTAAAATTGCTGATAAGGTTGGAGCATTGCTATTAGCTGATGTATCGCATCCTGCAGGTTTAATTGCACGTGGTTTATTAAACGACCCATTGCCATATTGCCATATTGTTACAACCACAACTCATAAAACATTACGTGGTCCGCGTGGTGGAATGATTATGATGGGTAAAGATTTTCCAAATCCATTTGGTGAAAAAACTCCAAAAGGTGAAATCAAAATGATGTCGCAATTATTGGATGCAGCTGTATTCCCTGGTACACAAGGTGGCCCATTGGAACATGTTATTGCAGCAAAAGCTGTTGCATATGGTGAAGCATTAGAAGATAGCTTTTTAAAGTATGGTGTTCAAGTAATGAAAAATGCAAAGTTGATGGCACAATGCTTTGTAGATAAAGGATACAAAGTAATTAGCGGAGGTACAGATAATCATTGTATGTTAATTGATTTACGTTCAAAAAAGTTACCTAATGGTGAAGCTTCCTTAACTGGTAAATTGGCAGAAAACACATTAGTTAAAGCGGATATTACAGTTAATAAAAACATGGTGCCATTTGATGATAAATCACCATTTGTAACTTCCGGTATTCGTGTAGGTGCTGCTGCTATTACTACTCGTGGTTTAAAAGAAAAACATATTCCTAAA
>JBIIOB010000227.1:0-4387 GCA_044337125.1 Bacteroidia bacterium | reverse complement strand
TTCAGGTAGGAGTATTCTCGCAACCGGTGAGTGTGAATAAATTGAACATTCAACCATTGTATACCGAAAAAGCTCCGAATGGAAATATCCGTTACAATACAGGAGTTTACAACAATGTTGCTCGTGCAGTGGAAGCAAAAAACATAGTGATTGGCGCAGGAATTAAAGATGCCTTTGTAACGGCTTACATTGATGGTAAACGTGTTTCATTGGCTGAAGCACAACAATTGGTTGCTGCTCAAGGAAATGCTGTTTTCTCAACTGCTCCTAACATGAATCAACTGCCAACAGTTGGTGGAAGAGTTTCAACTTCTGTAACTCCTCAACCTTCTGTTACAAATCCAACTGCACCAACAAGAACTCCTGAACCAACTCCAGTTGTTGCAGAACCTCGTTCAACAAATCCAACACCAACTGCCGTTCAACCTGTTGTAACTCCTTCAACTGGTATTCCAGTGGCTGGTGAAACCATCGAACCATTAAACATGAACAATGTTCCTGCATCAGTAACTGATGAAAAAGGTGTTGTGTTTAAAATTCAAATTGGTGCATTCAATGAGGAAGTACCATTAGCAATCGCTAATAAGTTTTTACGAATAGCACGAATGGGTGTTAAAAATTATGAAGATGAACGTGGATTAACGGTTTACACTGTTGGTGCATATGCAAATTATGAAGATGCAAACAAAGCAAAAGCTGCAGTGGTATCCCAAGGAATTACAGATGCATTTATCGTAGCTTATAGTGATGGGAAGAAAATTACTATCGATGAAGCAAAACAATTATTGAATAAATAAATAGGATGAAAAATTTTGACAAACAACATGAGTTTGATACCGATTCGGATGTGCTTTTAGCACCCGAAGAAGTAGAAGTGGCTGATAAACAAATTGTGGTTTACAACGATGATTTCAACACCTTTGATTTTGTGATTGAATCGTTAATAAAAGTATGTAAGCACGATCCTATTCAAGCGGAACAATGCACCTTTTTAATACATTACAAAGGAAAATGTTCTGTTAAAAAGGGAACGTTCGAAAGTTTAGAACCAATGTGTACAGCATTGTTGGAAAGAGGTATTACAGCAGAAATTGAATAATATGTCGGGCAATTCATTTGGAAAAATATTTACAGTTAGCACGTTTGGTGAGTCGCATGGCGAAGCACTTGGAGGTGTTATTGATGGTTGTCCAGCAGGTTTAACCATTGATTTGGAGTTCATTCAATCGGAATTAGACAGACGAAAGCCAGGTCAATCGCATATTGTTACACAACGTAAAGAAGGTGATAAAGTGGAATTGCTTTCTGGTGTTTTTGAAGGTAAAACCACCGGTACTTCCATTGGATTTATTATCCGTAATGAAAATCAAAAATCGAAAGATTATGATCATAACGTAGATGTATATCGTCCATCACATGCCGATTATACCTATGATGCTAAATATGGTCACCGTGATTATCGTGGTGGCGGTCGCTCTTCCGCACGCGAAACTGCTTGTAGAGTTGTAGCTGGCGCAATTGCAAAATTGATTTTAAAGGAATATGGAATCAGTATCAACGCATATACTTCGCAGGTTGGTGATATTAAATTGTTAAAAAATTATCACGACTTAGATTTAAGCAAAATAGAATCGAACATTGTTCGTTGTCCAGATGAATTAATTGCTGAAACAATGATTCAAAAGATTGAACAAGTTCGAAAAGCGGGTGATACCATTGGTGGACAAATTGCATGTGTAATTAAAAATACTCCAGTGGGACTAGGCGAACCAGTATTTGATAAATTACATGCCGACTTAGGAAAAGCTATGTTGAGTATCAATGCTGTGAAAGGGTTTGAATATGGAAGTGGTTTTGCTGGAACTAAAATGTTGGGTAGTCAGCACAACGATATTTTCAAAGCAGGCGATAAAATAACAACAGAAACCAATCATTCGGGAGGCATTCAAGGTGGCATTAGTAATGGAGAAGATATATACTTTAATGTAGCGTTCAAACCAGTAGCAACCATTATGCAAAACCAAGAAACGGTAAATGCAAAAGGGGAGTCTGCTGAGATACATGGTAAAGGAAGGCATGATCCTTGCGTATTGCCTCGCGCTGTGCCAATTGTTGAAGCAATGGCTGCATTGGTACTAGTGGATCACTTATTAAGAAGTAGAACAAATAAATTAAGAAACTAAAAATTAAATAAATCAGATAACACAATCATGGAAACGCCAAAAAAGAAAAAGAGTTTATTCAGACGAATTTTAAAATGGACAGGTATCACATTCCTTGTTTTAATCATTTTAATTATTGCAGCTCCATTTTTATTCAAAAAACAAATCATTCAATTTGTAAAGGATACTGCAAATGAAGAATTAAATGCCAAAGTAAATTTTGGTGAATTTGATTTAACATTAATCAGTTCGTTTCCTGATTTTACCTTTTCAATCGACAGTGTATCCGTAGCTAATATTGGTGAATTTGAAGGCGATACGCTTTTGTATGCTAAGAATTTAACCTTAGGACTAAATCTAATGAGTGTTATTAAAGGGGATCAATATAAAATCAATACTATTTCAATTGACCAACCTCGTATTCATGCTTTGGTATTAAAAAGTGGTTTGGCTAACTGGGATATTACAAAACCAAGTACTGATTCAACTGCAACTGCAGATACTGCAGCTTCGGCACCATTCAAAATGACCTTGAAAAAATTGGAAATTAAAAATGCATACATTCTTTATGATGATGCAGCAGCAGATATGAATGCATTGTTAGATAATATGAATTTTACCTTAAGTGGTGATTTTACTGCGGATGATTTCTTATTGCAGACATTAACTGAAATTGAGCGTTTATCAGTTACTACTGGCGGGGTAACTTATTTTAACAAAGTAAAAACACGTATCAAAGTAGATATGGATGCAAACATGCCAAACATGAAATTTGTTTTCAAAGAAAATGAATTTGCATTCAATGAATTATCATTAGGATTGGATGGATTCGTTTCTATGCCTAAGGATGATATTGATATGGATTTGAAATTTAAGGCCAACCAAACTGAATTTAAAAATATTTTATCATTGGTGCCAGGTGTGTATACTGCCGACTTTAAGGATGTAAAAACATCAGGATTGTTAGCATTGGATGGTTATGCAAAAGGAATCTATAACGATACAAAGCTTCCTGCATTTGGCGTTAAGTTGTTGATTAAAGATGCTAAATTCCAATACCCATCTTTACCAAAATCTGCAACCAATATCCAAGTTGATTTATTGGTGGATAACAAAACGGGTGATCCAGATGCAACAGTTGTTGATTTGAATAAATTTCATGTGGAATTAGGTGGTAACCCAATTGATGCAACCATGCATTTAACAACACCTGTATCGGATGCAAATATCAATGCTGCAGTATTGGCTAAAATCAATTTAGCTAGCATGAAAGATGTTGTTCCTATGGAAAAAGGAGATGACTTAAATGGGATGATTGTAGCCGATGTAAAAATGAAAGGTAGAATGAGTGCAATTGAGAAAGAGAAATACGAAGAGTTTGATGCATCAGGTAGTTTAGCAATTACCGATATGAATTATAAAACGGCTTCATTAAGCTATCCTACACAAATCAATAAATTGACCTTGTTATTTAATCCTAAAACAGTTGATTTATCAGAATTTGATGCAAAAGTTGGAAAAAGTGATATTCAATTACAAGGAAAAATTGAAAACTTCTTGCAATATGCTTTACAAGATTCATTGTTGAAAGGATCGTTTGCATTGAAATCGAATTTGATGGATATCAATGAATTGATGAGTAGTACCGATACAACAACTGCAGCACCTACGGCTGCTGATACAGCTGCAATGACAGTGGTTGAAGTACCATCAAACTTAGATGTGAACTTAACTGCTACCATCGGTAAATTATTATACGATAATTTAACCATTACCAATGTAAGTGGTGGTGTTGCTATTAAAGATAGCAAAATGAGTTTGGATAAATTGAAATTGACATTGGATGAATTAGAAGGAACAATGCAGTTAAGTGGTGTTTACAACACACAAAACATTAAAAAGCCAATGGTTGATTTTGATGTAGACATTGCAAATTTTGATATTCCTAAAACCGTAAAAACATTTGGTACTGTTAAACAATTGGCTCCTATTGCACAATATGCAAAAGGTAAATTCTCTACCGATTTAAAATTCTCAACGGTATTGGATCAGGCTATGAGTCCAGTAATGAATACCTTAGTGGGTGGTGGAAATTTGAAAACAAACAATGCTACTATCGAAGGGTTTGAGCCTATCAATAAATTAGCAGATGCATTGAACCAACCGAAGTATAAAAAACTAACCTTCGAAAATGTAAATGCTACTTATGAATTTAAAGATGGTAG
>JBIIOB010000226.1:0-4388 GCA_044337125.1 Bacteroidia bacterium | reverse complement strand
ATCAAGATATGAAAGGCCGCATCTGGTTTTTAGGTTATTCCGGCTTATTATGTTACTACTTCAATGATACCATCCATAAATTTAAATACAATCATTTAATTGAACAGAGATATAAAGGAAATAGAATAATCCGCTCATTTTATATCGATAATAATGACAATATTACCATCAGTTATATGAAACATGGGATTCTACAAATCACTAATCAAGGAATCATTTCGGAGCCCATACAATTTGATGAAACGACAAAGGGAAGCACCTATTTTTCGGTTAAAATAAAAGATCAATGGTTTATTGGAAGCAAAATAAATTCTTTAAAAATACAAGATGCTTTAAAACGATTTGTTTACAAACCAACTGACACCCAGCTTCATGAAATAACGATACCACATACTGAGGGGATAAACAATATCATTAGTATAAAAAGGAAAAACAAAACAAATGTATTTGCCATTTCGAAACTCGCAATGGAATTGAATAATGGGCATACCACCCAACCCGAATTACAAGAAAGTGAGATCATCTCTTTGGCAGAGGACGATGATAGCTGTTTGTGGGTGGGCATCTATAAAAAAGGCTTAAGAAGATATAAAGCCAACAAAAGCATTCACTCAAGTGATTATGTACTGTATCTACCGGAAATAAGCGTTAGCTCTATAATGCAGGACAATGAAAAAGGTTTTTGGATAACCACCTTGGAAGATGGCTTGTTCTATATGCCCAATCCGAACATCAATACCATTAAACTAAGTGAAAAAAGAAATGAAAATGTAATTTCAGCCATAAGCGGAAGCCTTGCCAATGATCTTTTTTTTGGAACTTCTAAAGGAAAGATCTACAACATTCACATTGAAAATAATTCACAAACAATAGATCCATTAACAAGTAACAAACTATCACCGGGATTCATTCATCAATTACAATATGAGCCCAATAAAAACATTTTATATTGTTCGGGATCAAAATATTTATGCTATTGGAAAGGCAATGGGGAATTATTACCAATTAGTCAAACCCAAACCAGAGCCATTTCAAAAAACAGCGAGGGAAACATTATTGCTTATTCTTCCGGAGTTCTTTATAAAATAAAAGAGGAGCACTCATTTGATACTATTGCAATTACCAACAACTCTTTTCGGTTTGATGCGCTTCATGTAGATAAAAAAAACAATATATGGTTAGCTTCTACGGATGGATTATATTATTTAGAAAACAATAAAATAGTAAAAGACACCACTACTCTGCTTCACACCAGGATAATTGATATTAAATCGCTCTCCGATAACAGGTTGGTGCTGGCAACCATTGGCAGAGGGATCATCATTAAGGACGAATCAAGTATTTTCCAACTAAAGGAGGAGGATGGATTGGTCAGCAATATTATCAACGGAATTTATATTAATTCAAACACCATCTATTTAGCCAGCAACAAAGGAATTGGGATCGTAAAAGTTGAAGGTCACAGATATCAAATCCGAAATATCAATCAAGAACATGGATTACCAACCAATGAAATAAAAAATATCTGCTATTTTAAAAATAAAGTTTGGGCAGGAACTAACCAGGGTTTAGTTTACTTTATTCCTAGTCAGATCGACAAAAATTATATGGAGCCAAAACTGTATATTGAAAACATTAAAGTAAATGGGAAAGACATTTCAATAAGAAAATCCGTATTTCCTCATAATGAAAATTTTTTCGAAATTAATTTCAATGGTTATAATTACCAAAAAAGAGGGAAACTAAATTTTCAATACCGTCTGATAGGCTTAACAAATGAATGGACAAATACATACAACCGCCAAATAACATTCACATCATTAGATCCTGGAGCCTATCGATTTGAGATAAAAACCTGCAATGAAGATGGCCTTTGGAATACACACCCTATTTGCTTTTCTTTCAAAATTGAATTGCCTTTTTGGAAACGTGCCTACTTTATATTACTGGTTACATTTACTATCCTTTCAATAACCTTTCTTTTTATTTGGTGGCGAATTCATTTAATAAAGCAGAAAAACAATCTGATCCTTCAAATGAATGAATTTCAAAGAAAGGCATTAGCATCGCAAATTAATCCCCATTTTATTTTTAATTCATTAAACTCCATCAACTCTTTTATCATAAATGAAGATAGGATTAATGCTTCTAAATACCTGAATCGCTTTGCTAAATTAATGCGTCTGTGTTTAAATAATTCTGAAAAAAAATACGTCCCAATACATGAGGAATATGATCTTATAAAAAACTATTTGGAACTTGAAACCATGCGCTTTAGAAATAAATTTAATTTCGAAATTACTATTCAGGAACGAATATTATCAGCAGGTTATAAGATTCCTTCTATGCTATTGCAACCCTACATTGAAAATGCAATCATTCATGGATTGATCCCCAAGGAAAATGGTCAAGGCAAATTACACATTACAATATTTTTTGTTGGTGAACAACTCAGATGTGAAATTATTGACAATGGAATTGGAAGGACAAAAGCTCAGGAAGCCAAAAGAGCTTCGGTTGTTAAGCATAAATCAATGGGGACATTGCTTACAGAGGAGCGAATGAAAGCATATCTTGACAATGAAGAATTCAGCTATTTCTTAGAAATAACTGATCTATATGATGAACAAAACGATCCAGCTGGAACTAAAATCTCCTTTAATTTACCTTATATTTATTAATTATGAAATTGAAATGCGCAATAATTGATGATGAACCGGAAGCTGTAGAGCTACTAAAAAAAATAATAATCGATTTTTGTCCAACAGAAGCCGAGGTAATCGGCACATCCGGAAATGTTATTAATGGACTGAAGTTATTGAAACAATGTTCTCCGGATATATTATTTCTGGATATTGAAATGCCAGATGCCACGGGATTTGATCTGATTGAAATGTTACCAGCACGTGATTTTAAAATCGTTTTTGTAACAGCCTATGAAAAGCATGCATTAAAAGCCATTAAAACAAAACCTTTTGATTATTTACTAAAACCACTAGATATCGAGGAAGTAATTAAGGTCATACAACTGGCTAAAAAGGATCACAAATCAACAGGAGAAAGTAAAAGCATTTTCAAACTAAAAATACCAATCAAAGATGGAAGTATTTTCATTTCACCAGATGATATTGCATACATCAAAGGTGATGGCAGATACTCATTAGTAGTATTAAGAGATCAAACTCAACATACAGTTGCCAAAAACATTGGCCAATTCGAAACAGAGCTAAGCGGAAATAAATTTGTAAGGGTTCATAAATCATACCTGGTAAATGCCAAGTACATAAGTAAATTGAACAATTCAGACGGTGGATTTTTGGAGCTTGAATCGGGTGTTAGTATTGAAGTGTCACGAAGAAAGAAAAAAGAACTATCCATTTTAATGAATAATAGCAATTAAGCCAGATATAAATAAATTACTTCGATAATAGTGCATTTTTCCTTAAATTTGCACACTTCAACTTTATATAAAACGCACTATAAAAATTGAAGAATTAGATTAAATTTCAATAATAATCTACATCATAAAAAGTTCATATGGAATTTACAGCATTACAAGTAGCAGGTTTGCTAAATGGTAAAATCGAAGGAAACGAAAATGTTTCTGTTTCTAAATTAGCTAAAATTGAAGAAGGAACTTTGGGTTCTTTGTGTTTCTTATCAAACCTATTATACCTTCCCTACATCTATACTACTGATGCATCTATCGTTATCTTAAATCACGATACTAAACTTGATAAACCAGTAAAATCAACATGCACCCTTGTTCGTGTGGATGATGCATACAGCTGTTTTGCGAAATTATTGGAAATGTACAATGAAATGAAACAAAATAAAACGGGCATTGAACAACCTTCTTTCATTTCTTCTTCAGCTAAACTTGGTGCAAACTGCTACGTTGGTGCTTTTGCCTACATAGGTGAAAATGTAAAAATTGGAAACAATTGTAAAATCTATCCTCAATGTTATGTTGGTGATAATGTAACTATTGGTGACAATTGCATTTTATTCCCTGGGGTTAAAATATATTACGATTGTGTGATTGGAAATGATTGCACGGTGCATGCAAGCACTGTAATTGGAAGCGATGGATTTGGATTTGCACCAAGCAGTGATAACAATTATAAAAAAGTACCTCAAATTGGAAATGTGGTTATTGAAGACCATGTAGAAATTGGTTCAAATACATCTATTGATAGAGCAACCATGGGTTCCACCATTATTCGTAAGGGTGCAAAACTTGATAATTTGGTTCAAATTGCACACAATGTTGAAATTGGTGAAAACACTGTTTTAGCTGGTGGCGCATTTGTAGCAGGTTCAGCAAAAGTGGGGAAAAATGTAATGATGGGCGGACAAGCTGGTATTGTTGGACACATTAAAGTAGC
>JBIIOB010000225.1:0-4406 GCA_044337125.1 Bacteroidia bacterium | reverse complement strand
CATGCATCTGATTGTTTTTATTAAGTACTGATGTTTTTGCATCAGTACCCATTCGGGCAGTGCCCATCTCATGAACAGTTGTTCCGCCTAGGGGATTGTAATCAAATGTGTTGATATTTTTAAATCCAGCGGCCTCTAACATTTCAGAAGCCGAATTCATAGCATCCTTTCGCATTGCTTGTTCATTATCACCAAATTCAAAATCAATTTTAACAAGTGGCAATCCCCATTTATCCTTCTCCTCCTTTGATAGCGAGATCTTATTTTCAGGATTTGGCAAACACTCTCCCCACGCACCCATCCACATAGTCCAAGGTCCTGGTTCAGTTAATTGTTTTTTAAAATCAACTCCAAAACCATCTGCTTTTTTCATCATATCCCTCCATTCACTTCGTTCACCATCCGCTTGAAAACCATAACCACGAACAAAATCAGGATGTTTGGTTGCATCATCAATATTTCTAAATCTAGGTATATAAATGCCCGTTGGTCTTCTCCCTTGGTAATATTTATCTTTGAATGAATCATGTTCACCCATTGCCCCAACAGATTTATGATGATCCATTAAGTTCAAACCAATTTGGCCACTTGAGTTTCCAAAACCAGTTGGAAAAGAATCCGAAACAGAATTCAATAAAATAGAAGCAGTACCTATTGTTGATGCATTTAAAAATATAATCTTTGCTTTGTATTCAACTACTTCATTTGTCTTTTCATCAATAACCCTTACTCCTTTTGCTTTTCCTGTATTGGTATCATAAATTACTTCAGAGACAATTGAATGTGGTCGAAGTGATAAATTTCCACTTGCAAATGCAGCAGGAAGTGTAGCAGAATTTGAACTAAAATAACCGCCAAATGGACATCCTCTACTGCATAAATTTCGATATTGGCAGGGGCCTCTATCTTTATATCCACGAGTCAAATTCGCTACTCGTCCATTTGTAACAATTCTATCCGAATATTTATTTTTGATTACATCCGAAAAGTGATTTTCTATACAGTTCATTTCCATTGGTGGAAGAAATTGACTGTCTGGCAAATGAGCTAAACCTTCTGCTTTTCCGCTTACTCCTATAAATCGTTCAACATGATCATACCAAGGTGCAATGTCTTTGTATCTAATTGGCCAATCAACTCCATGCCCATCCATGGCATTGGCTGTAAAATCAAGGTCACTTAATCGATATACTTGTCTACCCCATGTTAATGATCTACCACCTACCTGATAACCACGAATCCAATTAAATGGTTTTTCTTGAACATAAGGATGTTCCAAATCATTTACAAAAAAGTGCTTGGAACCTTCTTCATAAATTTGGCTCTGTATAGGATTTTCATTTTTTGAAGTTAAATCTAGTTCTAAGCGTGTTTTGAAGTCCCATGGATTTTGAAGTGCTGTGGGATAATCTTTAACGTGCTCAACATTTCTTCCACGTTCAAGTAACAATGTTTTTAACCCAAGCTCGGATAATTCTTTGGCTGCCCAACCACCGCTTATTCCACTACCCACAACAATTGCATCGTAAGTAATTTGCGCATCCATCTTATTATTTATGTAAACTGTATCCATATTAATTATTTAGTAGACCAAGATTTTTGATTTTGTTGATAATCCAAATTTGCAATAAATTTACCAGGAACTAATTCGTATGCTAAACCTTTGGTAGCCCCTTCAATTGATGTACAATAACCAATGCAAGTATATTCTTTTAACAGTTCAAAAAATGAACGTCCAAATAGTTTATTATTCACTTTACCTAAATTACCAGAATAATTTTTTTCGCTATCCTTAAAATACGATAATACTGCTATCTTTTGTTCTGGAGATAATTCAACAAAACTACAATTGTAATCGGAAATACATTTATCTTCTAAATCTGCTAACCCATCAACAAAACGATTTTGCTCCTTTTTTGACACATTTTCCTTAACAAAATCGACAATGAATAAACCAACCTTTGCATCTTTAGCTCCAGGAGTATCTGTGCGTGGTATAATTGTCTCAGCCAATTCATCAATTAATAATAAATGGTCATCAAGCGAGTTTATATCAGGAGTTTTAAAAACTTGATAAAATTTATTTCCATAATAAACAGCTGCAGAACCAGCAGTTAAAGCAACTAATGACGTTAAAAAGGATCGTCTATTCATTATTTTTATAGGATAAAATATAGTTAACCATTTCATTAATCTGTTCATCTGTTAAATTAGAATGTGGTTGCATAGCAATTTGTCCCCAATTTCCAGAACCACCTAATTTTATCTTGTCGGCTAACATTTTAATATTGCCATCTGATTTTTCATACTTTTCGGCAATTTCAATAAACGAAGGACCTACCAATTTTATGTCTGATTTATGACAGGTTAAGCAATCGCTTTTTGAAATTAATCCTTCTCCAACATTTTCAGAAATAGTAGTTTTTGGTTGTTGCACAATTTCAGGCTCTGAAGGTGTAACTTTTTCTTCCATTTTTTGATTGGAATTGGTATTACAAGAAAATAATAAGCTTGTAATTGATAGACTAACTATAATTTTTTTCATATTATTTATTTTAAATTTAATGATACATGGGTTTTCTTTTCAGTCTCCATAGAAGGACGAAATTTTGATTTTAACTTTAAAAAGAATTGCTCAAAATAATAAAAAGAAATATGAGCAAAGATTATGGTTATAATAATGGTTGAAATATTTAAAAAGAAAATACTTCCCCAAAAACCAAAAAGATTAACAATTCCCATTTTCAACCCAATAAAGACTACCAAGTTTAAAGCTATCATATGGTACATATAAATACCATATGAAATTGTTCCTAAATAATTCAAAAATTTATTCTTAATAATAAAGCGTTTTTCACTAGAAATATTTAAGATAAATAATGAGAATAACACCATAGAAAACAAGTGTTTTAAAATTTCATTCTCAAATTCAAATAAATTAGTAAAAAAATAAATAAAAAATAGTACGTATAAAATGATTCGAGGAAACAATTTAAATAATAAAAAATTAATTTTTCCCTGTGAATTTAATATAGCTAATAAACCGCCCATTGAAAAATAGAAATACATGAATCTGTATCTTCTAAAAAATTCGGTATATGGATTAAAATAAAGTATAAAATAGATAATTGTAAACAATGCTAAAGCAATGGTAAAATGTTTGGATTTAATAAATTTTGATACGGGTGCTATAATCAAATAAAATTGTTCTTCAATCCCAATTGACCATAAAACTGATAATATTCCTCCTGGGTCAAAAAGACTAAAAAACACATTGGGAAGAAGCAAAACACACCATAATAATGCATCAAATAGTGAATAATTTACGTCCAAATCAATTTGTAGCGCAGGCAATACAATTTTATAGAATATCAACCAAAAAAAAAGAACAGCATAATAAACGGGGTAAATCCTAAGGATTCTTCTTGAATAAAATTCTTTAATGTTTACATCATTTCTACTTTCCTTTTCTTTATATAATAAGTTAATAATCAAAAAGCCACTGAGTGTAAAAAATCCCCAAACTGCATTGTAACCTTTATTAAAAATAGCCCAATCATTAAAGGATGGCAAACCTTGATTTTTTGTCATCAAGGGAACATGCAATAAAACTACTGTTAATGCAAAAAAGCCCCTTAAAACAGATAAATTTGGAAGAATATTTTTAGATGAATGATTTGTAGACATAATTATTGTTTTTATTGTTTTTATTGTGAATCAATTAATTAGTTGCACGTTGTGCTCGTTGCCACATTTGACTTTGATTCCCTTTGTAGAATCTAATAAAACCAGCAAAAACAGAAACATTCATCAGCACAAAATAAAAAGGAACAAACAATATTTTAATTCTGGTATTTTGTTTTTCATTTTTCCATCCAAGAAATGCCATACCATAAAATAACATTTGCAGAATAAACAATATAATATAAAGTAAATTCCCATTAGAAGCAGCAATCAGATTAACTGGCAATAATAGAAACAAAGCAATTGGAGTAATTGTCCAGCGAAGCAATCGGTGAGAAATAAATTGAAAAGTAAAAATTCCATATTTAAAAACATTTAACAAGGAAGTTAATCGTTGAATAGATTGAAAACCTCCAGCACAGATGCGGACCTTTCTTTTTATCTCTTCATGAATATCAGCAGATGCAGTTTCTAATGCATAGGCATTCGGCTCATATGCAATGGTATATCCTTTTTCAACAATCCTTAAAGAAATCATAAAATCATCAAGGATAGTATCTTCTTCAACCTCAGTATAAAGTTCTGTTCTAATGGCAAATAATTCTCCAGCTGCTCCTGCTGCTGAATAAAGTTCAGCATCCCACTTTTTTAATTTTGATTCGTACTTCCAATATAATCCTTCGCCCGCTGCTGCAGCTTGCACATTACCAGTCATTAAAACT
>JBIIOB010000224.1:0-4415 GCA_044337125.1 Bacteroidia bacterium | reverse complement strand
AGCATGTTCCTATGATTTACAAATGTCGATTAAGATGGGATTTAAGCCCGATCCGCAGTTTGTAAAAGAAGTAAAAGCTGAATTGAAGCGCCAGTTTGGAAGGTAGTTTAAACCAACTCTTCTTTAAATTGAAGTTCAAACAAACGTTTGTAGTGTCCATTGAATTTTAGCAATTCCTGGTGATTACCTTCCTCAATAATTTCACCTTTTTCCATTACAATAATTTTGTCTGCTTTTTGGATGGTTGCTAAGCGATGGGCAATGATTATGGAAGTTCTGTTTTGAGTTAATTTATTAATGGCATTTTGAATCATCATCTCTGATTCAGTATCAATGGAAGATGTAGCTTCATCCAACACTAAAATTTTAGGATTGTACACATAGGCTCTGATGAATGAGATTAATTGTCGCTGCCCAACCGAAAGCATGGCACCACGCTCCATTACATTGTAGTTATAACCATTAGGTAGGTTTGAAATAAAATCGTGGGCACCTACAATTTTAGCTGCTGTTATTACTTGTTCTTCGGTAATGTCAGGATTATTAAGTGTAATGTTGTTGTATATCGTATCCGAAAAAAGAAATACATCTTGTAATACTACACCAATGTTTTTGCGCAAGGAGGAAAGTTCGTAATTACGAATATCCGTTCCATCAATAGAAATACAACCTTTATTGTATTCGTAAAAACGATTTAATAAATTTATCACAGATGATTTCCCTGCACCTGTTGCTCCTACAAGTGCAATGGTTTCGCCTTGTTTGGCTTTGAAAGAAACATTTTTTAAAATCCAATCTTCCTCATTGTAAGCAAACCATACATTTTCGAAAGCAACTTCGCCTTTTATATTTTCTGCCGTTATTGTTCCATTATCGATTATGACATCATTGGTATCCAACACTTTAAATACACGTTCAGAAGATACCATTCCCATTTGGAGTGTATTGAATCGGTCGGCCAACTGACGAATAGGGCGGAACATCATGTTTAGAAACATAATAAATTCAACCACATGTCCGATACTGGTTTTACTTTCGAGAATACTTTTTCCTCCCCACCAAACAAGTAAGCCAAGTGATGCAGCAGATAAAATTTCAACAACAGGAAAAAAGATGGAGTAGGCCATGATGGAACGCACATTTGCATCGCGGTGTTTCCCATTGATGTCTTCAAACTTTTTTAATTCTTCTTTTTCACGATTAAACAATTGGATAATATTGATTCCAGTGATGTGTTCCTGCACAAACGCATTTAAGCGTGCAACTTGAGTGCGAACATCTTGAAAAGATGCAGCAACTGATTTTTTAAATAAGTAGGTTGCAATTAATAACAATGGAATTGGTATCAGAATAATCAAGGTAAGTTGATAGTCGATGTAAAGCATAACACCTAAAATTACGCTTAGCTTTAATAAATCACCCATGATGACAATCAAGCCTTCCGAGAAAATGTCAGCAACAACTTCAATGTCAGAAACTGCTCTTGTAACAAGTGTTCCAATTGGTGTATTGTCGTAATATTTTAAACGTAAATTAACAATATGTTGGTACACTTTAATTCGTAAGTCACGAATAATGCTTTGACCAAGTTTGTTTGTTAAATAGGAATCAGAAAATTGCATAAATGCTTCTGTACAAAGCAATGCAATTAATGCAATGGTCATCCACAATAACATTGGAGCATTTGGTTTTGCAACAAAATTGTCGAGCGTGTATTGTACTAAAATTGGGCGTAAAGGAGAAAGAAGCGCAAGTGAAATTGTTGTTGTAAGCGCAAATCCAACCGTTCTACGATGTGGTTTTGCGTATGCAAAAATTCGTTTTAGAATTTGCCAATCAACTGCTTTTCCTGTTACCTTTTTCTTCTCCGACATATTCTTAATCCTTAATCAGTTGTGTTGGGTATTTTATTTTTGTAAGATACAATCCACAAGCAGGAACCGAAGCACCGGCATTGGAACGATTTTTACTTTCAATAATGCTTTTTAACTCTTCAATTTTTGTTTTGCCTTCGCCAATTTCTAACAAGGTTCCAACAATTGCACGAACCATGTTTCTTAAAAAACGATCAGCTGTAATGGTGAAAACTATGCAATTATCCTCCTCTTTCCAATAGGCTTCAGTAATCTTACAATTATTGGTAAAGGTTTGTGTATTGCTTTTGCTAAAGCAACTAAAATCTGTGTAGTCTAACAAAATTTTAGCTGCATTGTTCATTGCATCCAAATTTAATGGGCTAGAAATAAAATTTGCTGCATCAATCATAAATGGATTTTTTTGTCTGGAAATCCAATATTCATAGGTTCTACTAGTTGCATCAAATCGGGTGCTTGCTTCTGGTCCAACTTCAATTAATCGGTAAACAGCAATGTCGCTAGGTAAAACTGAGTTAAGCTTGTAAATCCATTTATCATGATTGGCAATTAAATCTGTTTTTGTTGTATCAAAATGTGCATAATACTCTTTTGCATGAACTCCTGTATCCGTTCTGCCACAACCAGTAACCTGGATGGGTTCGTTCAAGACCATCGACAGTTTTTCATTCAGTACTTGTTGAATGGTATGCGGTGTATTCTCCTGCACTTGCCAGCCGTGATAAGCTGTTCCTTTGTATGATAATTGTAAAAAGTAGCGCTGCATGTTCAGCTGCAAATTTAATTGATAAAATCGAATTTTGGGGAATAAAAAAGCCCCTTGGTCATCAAGGGGCTTTTGTTTAGTTATTGGTCATTTCGTATATAGAATGTGTTTCATCTGGATCACGGTAATCAAATTTTAATTTTGTTTTTTCCACACTAATAATTTTATAGTTGAATTTTTCATTCGTTGCGCTATCTGTAAAGTATATATATTGTCCTGCTTTAGACCATGTACCTGCTTTTTTATTGCCAAATAAGATTAAGTTATAGGTACCATCAAGGTTCATCAGTAACATATCATTTTGAGTTTTTTCGTTTGGTTTGTTCACCACGCCCCATTCTTCGATGGTAACAACTTTCCATTGTTTACCGCACATTAAACTGTCTTTGGAAGTAAATTTTGGTTTAGCAGGTTGTTTGGCTGCAGTTTGTGCATTTGTTGTAGAAACCGCTACTAATAGCGATAAAAAGAAGATTATTTTTTTCATTGTTTTTAGAAATTTAAATAATGGTTGTACAATATTATCATTTTTGGTGGTATTTGGCAATTTTTAAGCCATTTTTGCGGAAATATTACTTGTATGTTAAAAAAAACTTGTATTATTGCAAAGCGTTTCCGCTGTTATATCATCTTATAACAAATCAATCACAAAACATTTACAAATTTATTTTTTAAACTTATTTATTCTGTCCAAGCTCCATTTCTGATGAGCTCTCTATTAACCAAATAAAAACATATGTACGATATTATCGAATTAAACAACAAGCTTGTTGGTGAATTAAAAGAAATTGCAAAAAACTTAAACATACCTAAGTACGAAGCATTAAAAAAACAAGAGTTAATCTATAAAATTCTCGACCACCAAGCAATCAACCCACCAGCTGTAACTGATGCTCCCAAAGCAGAAGAAACAAAAACGACTAGACCACGTAAAGTAAGATTAGACAATATAGATACTGAATCTAAAACAAAAGAAACGGTTGAGCCAACCACATTCTTTAATGATGAAGATTTTTCTACAACAACACCAAAGGTTGAAGTACCAGAAGTTTCAGCAAATGTTCATGCACCAGTAAATACTACCTCTACAGTTCAAAATCCAAATGAAGATCCTTTGTCTTCTGAGAATATTGAAAAAGCAACTACCGAAATGCAAGGACATGAGCGTAGAGATAGAGATCAACACAATAAATTCAAACAACACAATCAACAACCTCGTCCACCAAAACAAGAAGACTTATATAATTTTGATGGTATAGTTGTAAGTGAAGGTGTATTAGAAATAATGCCTGATGGATATGGATTTTTACGTTCATCGGATTATAATTATTTGAATTCACCTGATGATATTTATGTATCACAATCGCAAATTAAATTATTTGGATTAAAAACTGGTGATACGGTTTTAGGAAGTATTCGCCCTCCAAAAGAAGGTGAAAAATATTTCCCATTAATTAAAGTAGAACAAATCAATGGCCGCGAACCAGCATTTGTTCGTGACCGTGTTCCTTTTGATTATTTAACACCATTATTCCCATACGAGAAATTTAAATTAACAGGTCATCCTGAATCCAATTTAAGTACACGTATTTTTGATTTGGTAACTCCAATTGGTAAAGGACAACGTGCATTAATTGTTGCTCAACCTAAAACTGGTAAAACCGTTTTATTAAAAGATATTGCAAATGCAATTGCAGCAAATCATCCAGAAACCTATTTGATTATTTTGTTAATTGATGAACGTCCGGAAGAGGTTAGAGATATGGCACGTAGTG
>JBIIOB010000223.1:0-4418 GCA_044337125.1 Bacteroidia bacterium | reverse complement strand
ACACTAGTTGTTCCATCAATAATGTTAATGTAAGGAGAACTAGAAATTAATTCAATTTGTAAGTTTGTAACAGGTGCCAAGTAATTGGTATAATTACCAAAAACAGTAAGTGTATCACCCGAATAATAATTCTCATCATTTTCATCGGTTATTGTTCGTTGTGTCATCACAACCGATGGAGAAGCTGTTTGAGTAATTGCACGAAACAAATTAATCCGACCAGCTCCTAATTTATTTTCATATGTTGAGCTGTTTAGAGTATAATGATTATCAGCAGTAACCTTCAATTGCTCTCCAGTTTGAAATGCATTGAAGGATGGAAAATAAGAACGCACAATTGCAGCTGCGCCAGCAACTACAGGAGATGCCATGGAAGTACCAGACAGAAAATTATAAATAGCTGTTGGATAGGTAGAATAAACACTTTCGCCTGGTGCAGACACGTCAATTGCATAACCATAATTCGAAGTTGTTGCTTTAATATCACTAAAATCTGTGTTTGCCACACTTATTACATTTTGATAAGAAGCAGGATAAAAATCCATGTCCGCACCATTATTTCCAGCAGCTGCAACAACCAATGCGTCAAAATTATAAGTTGCATAATCAATCACATCTTGTCCAAGTTGCCCACCTCCAGGTCCACCCCACGAACAATTAATTACTTTGCAACCGTGCTCAGCCGCATAAGCAATTCCTTCATAGGCTTTTGTTAATGAACCTGAAGCATTCGCAATTTTAACTGGTAAAAACTTACAATTAAAACCAACCCCAGCAACACCTGTTACATTATCTGTTTTTGCTGCTGCAATACCAGAAACGTGAACACCATGGGCATTCACATTAAAACTCGGGTTATTATCATTTTCTCCTAAATCCCAGCCAGCATAATTATCAGTGTACCCATCATTATCATCATCACCTCCACCAAGTGGATCAGCATAATTTAATTTTATGTTTGGAGCTAAATCGGGATGAGCAAGCTCAACACCGGTATCTGTAATACCAATAACAACATTTGTATCTCCACGTGCTGTTGTTGTATTTACATCCCATGCGGAATCAGCCCTTACAAGCGAAATGTGATATTGAAACAAATAAGAGGTATCGCTGGGAACATAACATGTTTTAGGAATAGAATGTGGTTCTACATATTGAAATAAATTCAAGGACTGAAATTTTTGAATCACTTTTTCCAAGGAAACTTGGGATGTATACGAAAATTCATACACCAAAGTTAAATCAATCAATTTGGAATTTGCTGCAACTCGAACCGACTTTGCATTAGGAAATTTTTTGTGTAAATCGCTGCCGCCAACCGACTGAAATAAATTTAAAAAACGCGATTCATTAATGATTGTGCTTCCGCCCAATGCGCTGTATTCAGGCTTTAATTTAACAATGATGGAGTTTGGTAACACATCAGACCCTCCTTGAGCAAATAGCAGGTTACTGCTCAAAAGGTAAATAAAAATAAAAAGACGTGTATACAATTTGACTGCTTGCATTGAAATAAATTATTCTGCAAGTTACAAAGGATTTTTTGCAATTGAAACTTATTTATATTCAGGAATATCTTGTAAAAATTGATAGGAATTATTGGTATAATCCATCACACAACAATAATGCTCCAAACCATTTGTCACCAGCAAATAATCGACTTTATAGGTCATGTTGTAAAGTGCAATCTGATGAAACACCGCTTGCGTTATTTTCACTTCAGGTGCCTTGCATTCAATTAACAACAAAGGCTTTCCACTAGTATTATAAACAAGTACATCTGCTCGTTTTTGCAGTTGATTGTACTTTAATCCTATTTCTACTGCAACCAAAGATGCAGGATATTTTTTTTCTTGAATTACAAATTGAATAATGTGTTGACGTACCCATTCTTCGGGTGAAAGCAAAACATATTTTTTACGGATGTTATCAAAAACATAGGTTTTATCCTTGTCTTGTTTTAATTTAAACGAATAAGAAGGTAAATTCAACTCCTGCATCATGTACACGAAGTAATGTAAATTTATGATAGCTCTAACCTTAATATTTATTAAAATTTCTTAACATCCTTTTACAGTCGCACAGTTATTTGTATTTTCGCTAAAATAAATAGTATGAAAAATAAAGAAGAAATTGTACAAAATTGGTTACCTCGATACACAGGAACACCATTAAACGAGTTTGGGAAGTACATACTGTTAACGAATTTCAACAAGTACGTTAAAAAATTTGCTGATTGGAATGGTGTTGAAGTAAAAGGATTGGATATGCCAATGCCCAATGCAACTGCCAATGGAATTACCATCATAAATTTTGGAATGGGAAGTGCCAATGCAGCTACCATTATGGATTTATTAAGTGCTATTGAGCCAAAAGCAGCTTTGTTTTTAGGAAAATGTGGTGGCTTGAAAAAGAAAAATGAATTAGGCGATTTAATTTTACCAATCGCTGCAATTCGCGGTGAAGGAACATCAGACGATTATTTCCCTTCAGAAGTGCCAGCATTACCTGCTTTTAGCTTGCAAAAAGCGATTTCTACAACCATTCGTAATCACAACTTAGATTATTGGACTGGAACTGTGTACACAACCAACAGACGCGTTTGGGAGCACGATGAAAAATTTAAAGAATATTTACGTGCAATCCGTGCAATGGGAATTGATATGGAAACAGCTACTATCTTTAGCACAGGATTCCACAACGAAATACCTACCGGAGCATTGCTATTGGTGAGTGATCAACCCATGATTTCATCGGGCGTTAAAACTGCCGAAAGTGATAAAAAGGTGACTGAAAATTACGTTGATGAACATTTACGAATTGGTATTGATGCCTTGAATGAGCTTAAAAATAATGGCTTAACTGTAAAACATTTACGTTTCGAATAATCGCTAATAGTAATAAGGAAAGATGGAATTCAATCAAATAATGTCTGATTTAAAAAAGAAGGTTTACAAACCCGTTTATTTCTTAATGGGTGATGAAGCTTATTTTATTGATATTATTTCAGATTACATCGAGAACAATGTATTGGATGAATCGGAGAAAGAATTCAACCAATCGGTTTTATATGGAAAAGACATCACTGCTGCCGATGTAATTGGAGCAGCGAAGCGCTTTCCCATGATGAGTGAATACCAGGTAGTGATCATTAAGGAAGCACAAAACATCCGTGATTTAGTAGGCAAAGGAGATGATGATGAAAAAAGTGCAAAGGGAAAAGAAAAAGCAAAACATCCATTTGCTGCCTATATCGAAAACCCACAACCATCAACCATTTTAGTAATTTGTTACAAATACAAATCCATTGATAAACGTACAGCTGTTGCCAAATTAATTGACAAAAATGCAGTACTGTTTGAATCAAAAAAATTATACGACAATCAAGTTCCGGATTGGATAAATAATTATTTGAGAGGAAAAGATTATACTGTTGGTCCAAAAGCCAGTGCTATGCTAACCGAATACCTGGGAACAAGTTTGAGTAAAATCACCAATGAGCTTGATAAATTGATGATTAATCTTCCACCCAAATCGGAGATTACTCCTGAACACATTCAAACTAATATTGGGATTAGTAAAGATTACAATGTATTTGAATTACAAGCGGCAATTGGTAAACGCGAAACATTAAAAGCCAACCGTATTATCAATTATTTTGCATCCAACGAAAAGGACAACCCAATGGTAGTAACCATCTCTTCCTTGTATGGTTACTTTTGCAAAATACTAACCTATCATTTTTTAGCCGATAAAAAAACTGCAGCAGCAGCCTTAGGTGTTCATCCTTTTTTTGTGAAAGATTATGAAGTAGCTGCAAAAAACTACAGTGCCGGAAAACTAAAATCAATATTTGGTTATTTGCGAGAATACGATCTTAAATCAAAAGGAGTTGATAATGGATCTGCAAGTCATGGCGAATTATTAAAAGAATTGGTGTTTAAGATTTTGCATTAAACTACGATTAAACATTTATTTATCTTATTTGTACTATATACCATGAACCATTGGCTAGTAAAATCAGAACCTTTTAAATACAGTTGGGATCAATTTTCTAAAGATAAAAAAGCGGTTTGGGACGGAGTTCGCAATTATGCTGCCCGCAACAATATGCGTGCTATGAAAAAAGGCGATTTGTTGTTCTTTTACCATAGCAACGAAGGCTTAGAAATTGTAGGGATTGCAAAAGTGATAAAAGAACATTACCAAGATCCAACTACCGAAGATACAGCATGGAGTGTGGTGGAAATTGCCCCCTTCAAAAAGTTGAAAAACCCAGTAACATTAGCACAAATAAAGGCAGATAAACAATTGGCCGACATGCAAATCATCAAATTGTCGCGTTTATCTGTTACAGCAGTAAAAACAGAGGAATTCGACCGAATTTTAGCACTTTCGGAAGGCAAATAAACCGCTCA
>JBIIOB010000222.1:0-4432 GCA_044337125.1 Bacteroidia bacterium | reverse complement strand
ATGGAAACAGCAATCAAAAAAACAAATAAATAAGTATTAAGACCTTCCTTTTGCTTTTGAGAGAAATCAAGGTTACCTCTCAAAATTTTACTTAAATTTGTTTGAATACCAGTCATTATGATGCAAAATAAGAAAAAAGTAGTTCTATATAATCCGAAATCTGTTTTTTTCGACATGCCACTTGCTTTGTTAGCAATTGGTTCTGCATTAGATCCTTCCAAGTATGAAGTGGTAATCATTGATGGCCGCTTCCACGAAGACCCAAAGCCACTCCTACTTAACCATATTAAGGATGCAATCTGTTTTGGAGTTACCTCCTTAACTGGTTCACCACTGAAAGATGCAATTGAAATATCCAAATTTGTAAAAACAATTAATTCTTCTTGTCCAATTATTTGGGGTGGTTGGCACACATCCCTATTTCCAGAGCAGCCTTTAATTGATTTATCATTTATTGATGTAACGGTTCAAGGGCAAGGAGAAATTACTTTCCGTGAATTAATTGAAGTAATAACAAATGGAACTGATTTTACAAAAATTGATGGTATCTGCTACAGAGATTCTACGAATAAAATCATAAAAAATAAAGCACGTAATTTATGTGACTACAATGAATTACCATTGGTAAACTATGAATTAATAGATGTTGAAAGTTATTTTCAGAAAAAAGGAACTCGACAATTAGACTATATAACTTCAACTGGTTGTTTTTTTAGATGTGCGTTTTGTGCTGACCCTTTTGTATTTAAACGCAAGTTTATGGCAATGGAAGCCGAACGATTAACTGATCATCTTAAAATACTTCATCAACGCTATAAGTTTACAGATATTAACTTTCAGGACGAAACGTTTTTCACGTATCCTGATCGAATAAAAAAAATTGCAGAAGGATTAATTTCAAAAAACATTACCACCACATGGGCTGCTACAATGAGAGCAGATCAAGGAAGTAGAATGACAGAAGAAGACTTTAAACTATGCAAAAAAAGTGGATTAAGAAGATTGTTAATTGGTGTTGAATCAGGAACACAAGAAATGTTGGATTTTTTAAAAAAGGATATAAAAATTGAACAAATTGAATTTTGTGCTGAATTATGCAAAAAGCTAAACATCAATGTCATTTTTCCATTCATTGTAGGATTTCCAAATGAAACGGAAAAAGCAGTAACTGGATCAGTTAAGTTTATTAAAAAACTTAGACAAATGCATCCTGGATTTGATACTCCTATTTTTTATTTCAAACCCTATCCAGGTTCTGCGATTACAAAAGACATGGAAGCGAAAGGCTACCAATTACCCGTTGAAACCATTGATTGGGCCGATTTTGACTATATCGGTTCAATAGGACCATGGGTAAGCAATGAAAAATACCACTACTTTGAACACTTCAAATTTTACTTAAAAGTAGCTTATAAAAAAAGCAATGTATTTCTAGCTCCATTAAAAATAATTGCACAATATCGCATAAAGAATGATTTGTATAAATTTCCAATTGAACGCTACATCATCGAGAAATTTATTAAAACCAAAAAGCTTTCATGAGAAATTCCTTTCTAAAATCTTATTGGTGGTTGGTTATTCCAATTATTGCATTTATTGGAATTTATAAGATAATAGACTTTCATGGCTTGTATGGACAGGACAGTTATGAATATGCTCGATATACAGAATGTTTAACCAAGTTTATGCAAACTGGTAAACAACCAGGTGATTACTTTTGGCCAGTAAACTATCCATTATTTTCTTCCATATTTAATTTACTTATGCCTGTTGCATTCGCCTGCCAGCTGGTTTCATTTCTTAGCTTTATTGGAATCTGTATTTTATTAAAAAAAATAATTCACATTACTGTACCATCAATGAGTTCTACCGAGAGCTCCATCTATTTGATTACAGCTGTAATGTTTAGTCCTTATTTTTTTAGGGGAAGTATACTTTGTATGAGTGATCTTTTGGCTGCTTTTTTCATAACAGCTGCCTTTTACTTTTTCATTTTAATGAAAGATAAACCTCGTTATTTGATTTGGTTGACAGTTGCAGCTGGAATTTCAATTTGCACCAGGTACGCAGGCATTGTCATTTTATTGCCACTTTGTGTAGTAGCATATTACAAGATTATACTAAAGAACAGAAATTATTTAATTGCCACTATAGCTATTTTAGCAGGCATTTTAACACTCATTCCACAATACCTATTGAAAACAGATGCAACTAGCGCTTTTGTAAGTCACGAATGGGTATCTTCCTGGTCAGTTAGTAATTTCTTTAGTTTTGAATTTGCTACCAATGAAGGAACCGCAACAAACAATGCATTTAACTTAATGTATGTATTTAGTGTATTTTTTCACCCTGGTTATTTACTTGCAGGAATCCCAATGCTCATTGGGATAAGAAAAGAACATTTTAAAGGTTTTCATTTATTATTAATGTTCATTATTCTCGTCTATTTAATTTTTCTAGCTGGTATTCCATTTCAAAATATGCGTTTTTTAATGATTGTATTTCCTTTAGCAATCATTTTTATGGCACAACCATTTCAGGTAATCACAAAAACATATTCTAAAAAGTTAATTATATTTTCCGCAATCGGACTAATCCTAATGCAAATTGCTGTTTTTACCTACAGCTTTGGAAAAGTTGTGTACCGTAGTTCCATTGAGCAAGACATGGCTGACTTTTTCCTAGGAGCAGATCAAAACAAATATATTTATGGTTATTCCTTTGATGTGCCTCTACCCTACTATGGTGTTAAACAAACAATCAAAAACATGTTTATGGAACGATATGATACTTTTGAAAAAGGAAGCTATGTATTGTTTAATCCAGATGAATTAAAAAATAAGCTAGAGGGAAGGAATCCAAATCTTAATTGGGAAAAAATGAATAAAGAAAATTCATTGGTAGTTGTTAAAGAATTTAAGAACGGATGGAAAGTATATGAAATCAAATAGCCATATTGTTTATATTGTTCCTGGCTTCGCTAAGAATGAGCAAGACACATCTACTGTACCTTACTTACAAGATTTAATTCTAGGAATAAATGAAGATTATCCGAATGTAAAAATCACAATTATTGCATTAGAATATCCCTATGAAAATAATTCTTATCAATGGAATGGGAATGATGTTTTTGCAATTGGAGGAAAAAACAAAAAATGGCCTACAAAAATCATTACACTTTATAAGGCTTTCAGTCTATTTAAAAAAATAGCTACTTCCAAAAAAGTAGATCTTGTTCATTCCTTTTGGTTAGGTGAATCAACCATTTTGGGTAATTGGATCAACAGGAAAATGAAAATCCCTCACATTGCAAATGCAATGGGACAAGATGTACTAAATAGCAATAAATACCTTCCTTTTTTATCAAAAAAACACCATCAAAAATTAATTTATTTAAGTGAATTCCAAAAAAACAATTCTTCCTATAATCATCAAAATACATCAACAATATCTTTTGGAGTAAAACCCAACAAGGAACCTCAAACAGAATGGAATCAGCGAAAAATAGACCTTTTGGGCGTAGGTTCATTAATACCTGTTAAACAATACAATATATTTATTGAGGTAGCAACCATCTTAATAAAAAAAGGGATCGTGAATACAGTTGTAATAGCTGGAGGTGGTTCTGAAGAAATTAAATTAAAAGAACAAATCGAAGCACATCATCTAAGCAAACAAATTCTGATTGTTGGACTAAAAAGCAGAACAGAGGTATTTAATTTAATGAACAACAGTAAGGTATTTCTTCATACATCGAAATTTGAAGGAACAGGGTATGTTTTTTTGGAAGCACTCAACAATGGGATGAAAATAGCATCCTTTAAATGTGGCATAGCAAAAGAATCTAGTCATTGGGAAATTGCTTCTACACCTACAGAATTGGTAAGCTATTGTGAGCAATTATTAAAAGAAAGTTCATTTAATTCAGAACCTAAACTATTTACAGTTAAAGAAACAATTGATGCACTTTTCAAAATATACAATGAATTAATAAGTGAATCGTAATGTTTACATTTTCCTTCTAAAAACCTTAAACACATAATAATATTCAGCATCTATTTGTTGTGTGTCAAATCGGGTAGCATCAATCAAGTTACCATTCAAATCAACCGCAACCACATTAAATCCATTTTCATTAAAACAATATTCTTTATCATCAACTGTTATTGAGTTAAAAAGCTTACCATCAGAATAAGAGTTAATGATGTGTCCAGAAAGTGCATAACTATAGGTCATGGGGTCTTTCAAAATCAATTCTTCATGCATATTTTTCATTTGAAATAAATGAATAAAAAACCCACGTTTATAATATTGATTATAAAACTTAGATTTACTTGACTCAAATACAGCTTTTGTTTCATTGGACATTTTACCTAGTGTCTCAAACTTTGTAAAAATAAACAAATGATGATTTTGATGCTCCTTTATATAG
>JBIIOB010000221.1:0-4445 GCA_044337125.1 Bacteroidia bacterium | reverse complement strand
GATACTACTTGTAATTTAAAGGCTAAACTGTAATCTCGCTGACTTCGTTTCTGATTGTGTTCTGTGCGTATTTCCATCTTTTTAGTTGTTTGAGTGACAACTTATTTCAGGACGGGACAATTGAATGAAATAAAGCTGCGGTAGAATTGATTGTGGTAATTTGATTTCCTGTATGCGTAGTAGTATAATCTAAATCGGTTTGAATTGAATTAACTAAACAAAAGTCTAAATAATTGCTAATAAAACCTATTGCAAAGTAAGGATTAATATAAATTAATTCACTTTGGTTAGCAGAATCAATTTCGATTTTAATTTGATTTATAGACACCATTTTTTTAATCGAATTTTCTTTTAACCCAAGTTCAATTAGTTTAGCCTTAATATCATCTGTGATAAAAAATTTTAGTCCAATAACGATCTTAATTAATTGTAAAGTAAATTCATCAATTTCCTTTTTATCCTTATTGCACTTATGTATATTGTGAAGATTGTTTAACTCATCAGAAAACAAAACCTGTTTATAGATAAATGAATTTCTATCCAAAGCTAGTTGGCATTTTGAAAATTCTTCTTCATGCTCCCTTTTGATTGATTCTAAATTCATTTGAATAAAGATGATTATTCAAATATAAATTTAATTTTTCAGTGACGTTTAATAATTTTTGCTGCGGAACTCTGTTATAGACATAATCCATTTTACCTTTTCTACTCCAACCCATTATTTCGTATTCTGCTTTTGTATCCTCGTTCCCTGCCTCTTCAAGAAATTGACTAAAAGCATGGCGGGCATAATGAGAGGATAGGGGTATATTAATTTTTGCGAGTTCAGCTATTAGTTTGAGGTATGCATTATATTTTTGATTTGAAATTGAAGGGAAAATGGTAGTCCTTTGGTTAATTTTTGAATCATTTATGTAATATTTAATTATTATTTCAAATTGAGAATTTATTATTTGTGTTGTATTGATGCCTGTTTTTTTTCTTTGTTTATACAATAGTATTTTTCCCTCTATAGTTGAATCGAAATCACTTTCTTTCAATGTTATTAAATCATCATAGGCTAAGCCTGAGAAACTTTGGGCTAGAAAAAGTACTTTACAATAATTTAGGGTTGAATGGGGCTTTAAATCAAGGTCGTAAATCCTTTTGATGTGCTCAATGGTAAGTTGTGATTTTGGAATTGATTTAGGACTTAACCTAATGCTTTCAAATACGTTGATGTTAAGTTTCCTCGTGTTATAAGCTTTCCTAAAAACTTGTTTAATTTTCTTTAGTGTTCCGTTAGCAGTTGATTCAGCTAATGCATTTTTATCTCCCAATTTTGCGAGTAAGTATATTTTAAACTCTTCTCCAAAGTCTAAATCTATTTCATTGAAACAAATTGATTCGATCTGTTTGTATTCTAAAAACGAATAGAAATGTTTAAATGCCTTGTAATAGTTTTTTTGTGTCCCACTTGATTTTCGCGAATCGGGTAAAATGAATGAATTATAGTAGTTTTCAAAATAGCTTTTTATACATTCTTTTTGAACCTGAGACGATTTTTGCAGTACATAATCTCGCATTTTTTTTATGCAAATGTGAATACCCTCCTTAAGTGCAACTTGTTTGTAATCAGTAAATCTTGATCTGTATGGTAGTAAATCCTCATACAATTTGGATTTAGGGTTAATATAATTGCTTCGCCAACTTTTTATTTCATAATCATATAGAAAAATGCTTGTTTTCCCTTCCGCTTTTAAGCCATTCGCAATCAACCTGAGGTAAATGGGAGTAGTACCTTCAGTTTTGCTTCTTTTATTAAGATTTGGATAGAATTTTATTGTTACTGCCATAAGTCAACGTTTTAATATTTCTTTGGTGAAATTCCTTAAAACGGTGAAGTATTGGTGAAGAGAAATGTGACAAATACTGATTCGAACTGAACCTAAATAAAAAACAAAAGCCTCCAAACTTATGATTTGAAGGCTTTTGATATTCAATGAAGCGTGTCGACTGCTTCTTCTGTGATCCCGCTGGGATTCGAACCCAGGACCCCTACATTAAAAGTGTAATGCTCTACCAGCTGAGCTACGGAATCTAATCTACACTTTATGATGCAGTTCCCTTTTTGAATTTGGGAGTGCAAATATAGATGCAATATTTTATTTTGCAAAGCCTTTTTAAAAAAAAACAAAAAATATTTCTTATCGTCTGATACTCAGCATACTTTGTTTTTGAAGTTCCCTCATTTAGGGTAAAAGAATGCCTTGGAAATCATTTAATATCTCGCAAAATTATCCTATAATTGTGTCAACTAATACTACATGAAAGTGGGAGTCATATTTGAAATAAAACCATCTGAAGGGCTTTCTAGCCTATCCTTTGGTGCTTCAATGGAATTAGCCAAGACAGTTTTTGGTGAGCCAGAAGAAGTGGAGGTGCTGGATGATATCGAGGATGCCCTTTCTACCGTATGGCATTATTGGAATTCTGGATTCTCCTTGTTTTTTGATGATTTAGGGACAAAACAATTTTGTTGTGTCGAAATTGACAATCCGGATGCTTTATTGTTCGGAAAAAGGATTTTTGAATTAAATGAACAGGAGATAATTGCTCTTTTTAAACAAAATAAGTACTCTCAATTTGAAACTGAGGTTCATGAATGGGGGGAAAAACGACTAAGTTTCGATGATGCCAATATTGATTTTTATTTTGAAAAGAATCAGTTAACTTCCATCAATTATGGTAAACCAATTTTATCATCACAAATTTTAATCTTACCAAACTAATGACAAAAATATTTTTAGTAGGTTACATGGGTAGTGGCAAGTCCACAGCTGGTAAAAAGTTAGCATCAAAATTGAATTTTGATTTTGTTGATATGGATAAGTTTATTGAATCGGAGTACGAAATGACCATTGAAGAAATTTTTTCAAAAAAAGGTCAGAGTGAGTTTCGTGCTATGGAACACAATGCACTTAAAAAACTTTTGGCTGTTTCAAAAAATACAATTATTTCATGTGGTGGAGGAACTCCTTGCTATTATAACAACATGGAATTAATGAATAACAATGGTATTACCATTTATTTGAAAATGAGTGCCGATGCCTTGGCTAATCGTTTAATTAATGCAAAGGATCATCGCCCTTTGATTGATGGGAAAACACATGATGAATTAAAGAAATTCATTACCGAGCATCTCGAAAAACGGGAGGATTTTTATCATAAGGCTCAATTCACGGTAAAAGGAAAAGATTTAAATCTTGATGAATTAGCAAGCTATGTTGCTAAAGAAGTAAATCCTTAACTTAAATAAGCAGCTTCTTTCCCTTTTTTTAGTTCAACACTGATGTGTTCTTGTAATGTAGTGGATAGCGATAAACCAACGAAGTCAGCTTTTATTGGGTATCGATTATGACCTCTGTCTACTAAAACAGCCGTAGTTAAACGTTTTACTGGAGTGATTAAAAATGGCTTAGCTCCAAAAATTAAAGTTTTTCCGGAGTTTAATACATCGTCCACTAAAATAATGACTTTGTTTTTTAGGTCCTTATCCGTTAGTGAAATTTTAATGTCTTTTTCAGCAGGATTCTCCTTGTTAATCTTGATTTCAATTAATTTGGTTTTAATAGGTGATATTTTTTTAATCACTGTATTTATTTTTTCAGCTAACGTGTATCCATTGCCAACAATCCCTGCGATAATTATTACTTTTTCACCATAATTGTTTTCATATATCTCATAAGCAATACGATTGATTTTTTGCTCAATTTGCTTGTTGTTTAATATCAATGTCTTTCCCATAATTTTATGTTTGTTTAAAAACGGCCACCTTTAAAAAAATATTTTTTATAATAAGCTTCGTTTAAATCACTAATAATTACACCTGATTGTACTGAAGCATGCGCAAATTTATTGTTTCCTAGGTAAATTCCAACATGTGAAATTTGACCTTTACGAATTTTGAAAAACAGGATATCACCTTCTTTTAAATCCGATTTTTCAATTTCCTTTTCTTTTACTTGTGTATAGATATCTCTGGAACCTCCAGTTAGGTTAATGCAATAAACTTTTTGATACATTTCACTTACAAAGCCCGAACAATCAATTCCTTTTTTAGTTCCACCGGAATATTTGTATCGTGTACCTACCCAATCAAAAACTTGGTAGTAGAGGTAGGGCGAGTTGGCAGAATCAATTTTTAACTGATAATTCTCAAAATAGCTCTCAATATTCCATTGCTTGCTTTTGCCTTTGTTTTTTTCTTTTGATTGAGAAAATAACGAAAGCGAAATAAAAAGTGATATGATTATTAGTATAAACCTCATGAATTTCTTCAAAGATAATCAATTTAAATTTTTCGACTTATTGAAAGTAGAATTTTAACTCCTCATTGATGATTGAATTTATTTCATCCGCTCTATTAATAATCATAAAGTGTGAACCATTATCGATGGTGTAAT